>CAYYMX010000019.1:0-15226 GCA_964473045.1 uncultured Alphaproteobacteria bacterium
ATGGGTACCAGATTCAAATTTCAATCTTCCAAAAACATCTTTGCCAGAAATATTTAATATCACCTCTTTAACTCCATCATGATCAGTTTCACTAATATCTAATATTTCGCTTTTCCATTTTTGTATCTCAGAATACTTCACGTACATCCTCAATAAATCTGAGGCAAATAATGCAGCTTCTTCGCCTCCTGTACCAGCTCTAATTTCAATAATTGCATTTTTTTCATCAGACTTATCTTTGGGTATCAAAAGAATTTTTATTTCATCTTCTAGAATATTCATTGAAGATATAAGTTTATCTTTTTCTTTTAAAGCTTCGTCTTTCATCTCTACATCATCCGAATTGATTAATTCATCAAGATCTGCTAACTCTTTTTTTTGTTTCAAAAAGTTTTTTATTTTTATAGCTA
Organism: uncultured Alphaproteobacteria bacterium; assembly: GCA_964473045.1. Lineage (GTDB taxonomy): Bacteria > Pseudomonadota > Alphaproteobacteria > Methylaequorales > Methylaequoraceae > CAYYMX01. The sequence goes on from CAYYMX010000019.1 coordinate 411, forward strand.
TATGCTTCAATTCTGAATATTCTTTAGACAACTTTGCATATTCTTGATAATTATCACTGGATGAGTTGGATAATTGATTCTGGAGATTAGAAAAATTCTCCAGAATATCTAATAGTTTTTTTTCATTCATATTTAAGTTTTAAAAGATTCCAAAAAATTAATAATCGCATTAACAACTCTTTTTTCCTTATGACTATTTATGAATAATCTCAATTTTTTATCAAATAGCGTCATCTGTGCAGAATCTAGATCAAGTTCTTTGTAAAAATATGATAAATATTGATTTAGTTCATCATAAAAAAAGTCTTCCGGAAAGTTAAGATTTAACTCATTTTTGTTGTCAAATTCAGCAAATGAAAAAAATTGTTCTAAGTCATTTAAATCAAATAAAAAACAATTATCAATCTTTGAAATCTTTTGTTCAACATTTCCAGGTATTCCACAATCAACAAAAAGAATAGGTTTTTTTTTTCTAATACCTAATAATTTATTTATTATTTTTTGATTTATCAATTTTAGATCTGATTTAAAACCTATTAGAATTACGTCATTGTTTTTTATTAACTGTAAAAAACTTTCAGTATTTTTTATTATCTTCGAACTCTTATCTAAATATTTGAAGATTGTTCCATCTATCTCTTTATATTCTTTTGGTTTTTTTTTTTTTAAATTTCTTCCAATATTAAATGCAAGTTTAGAATCACTTAAAACTAACATGTTAACATTTTTTAAATCTCCAAAAATATGAGAACAAATCTTTAGTGCAGCGCTAGCAATTTGATTTGGCTTGGAAGAAAAAAGAGTTTCACTTAAAGTCACAACTAATCTTTATTTGCTAATTATTTTTGATATAAACTTTTGTATGTCATTAATGGGAAAGGTTTCTTGTTTACCAGAATTAAAATCTTTCCATATCAACTTTTCATCTTTCCATTCATCTTCACCTAAAATTATACAACCAATAGAACCTATTTTATTAGCCTTGCTTAGTTTTTTTTTCAAATTTCCAGAATTAATAAAATTAATAGAGAGTAAATTAGTAATATTTAGTTTTTTAATTATTATTAAAAGTTCATCATTTAACAAATCAGAGGTTGAAAAAAAACTTATTGTCTTCTTATCTTTTTCTTTAATTCTTCCTGTTATTAAAATAATTCTCTCAATTCCTGCAGCCCAACCAACACCACCAACATTATTCCCTCCAAGCGACTTAACTAATCCATCATACCTTCCTCCAGCTAAAATAGCATTTTGGCTTTTTTCATCACTTGTAACATACTCAAATGCAGTATGATTATAATAATCAAGACCTCTTACAAGTTTTGGATTTATTATAAAATTAATTTTTAATTTTTTTAATGTTTCAGTAAGACTAGAAAAAAAAGATTTGGATTGATCATTCAAGCTTTCATCAATTCTTGGAGCATGTATAATGATATCAAGATCATCAGGGTTTTTAGAATCAAGTATTCTTAATGGGTTAGTTTTTAATCGTTTTCTACTTTCATCTGATAAATTATTTTTTCTATCACTAAAATAAGTCTTCAGCACATTTAAATAATTTTTCCTTGATGGAAAATCACCTAGAGTATTGATCTGAAGATTAACTTTTTTTCTTATATTTAAAGTTTCAAAAAATTTTTCTGCTAAAAGTATTATTTCAACATCATTTAAAAAGTTTGAATTATCAAAAAACTCCACCCCAATTTGATGAAATTGTCTTAGCCTCCCTAACTGTGGCCTTTCTCTTCTAAACATTGGCCCACAGTAAAAAAATTTTTGGAGTTGCTTTTCCTGAAGTGAGTTTGTAATTAAAGCCCTCGCAATTGCAGCAGTTCCTTCTGGCCTCAAAACTATTGGATCTCCTCCTTGATCAGTAAAACTATACATTTCTTTTGAAACTACATCGGATGATACACCTAAAGATTTTGTAAAGATTGAAGCATGCTCTATTATTGGTGTTGAAATTTTTGAACAACAAAAAAATTCACATGTCCTTGAAAAGGTCTCAACAATATTTTCATGGTTTGAGAGATCATCTCCAAGCAAATCTTTAGTTCCTTTTACTGTAGAAATTTTTTGCAAATCTATACTAACTAGCTTTTTTATTTTTTTTTAACAATTCTGATTGTTTATTCTCACATAATTCGACCAAGTGATCAATCATATCTCCATCCCTAAGAACATGGTGTTTTTCTCCATTCAGATAAATCTGATGTCCACTCTTACCCCCCGTTAAACCAATATCTGTTTCTTTTGCTTCACCAGGACCATTTACAACACAACCTATAACAGATAAAGTCATTGGGGTAGTAATATGCTCTAATCTTTTTTCTAATTCTTCAACATTTTTTACCACGTTAAAGTTTTGACGTGCACATGATGGACATGAAATTACATTTACCCCACGATGACGTAAATTTAATGATTTAAGTATATTAAACCCAACTTTTATTTCTTCTACTGGATTAGCAGACAGCGAAACTCTTATGGTATCTCCAATACCTGCCCAAAGCAAAGATCCCAACCCAATTGATGATTTTATAGTTCCTGAAATCATTCCTCCAGCTTCAGTTATTCCAAGATGAATTGGGTAGTTACAAACTTCAGAAACACCGTAATATGCAGCAACAGCTAAAAAAACATCAGAGGCCTTGCAACTAATTTTGAAATTATAAAAATCATTATCCTCAAGAATCTTAATATGCTTCATTGCAGATTCAACCATTGCATCAGGGCAAGGTTCACCATATTTTTCTAGCAAATCCTTTTCCAAACTTCCAGCATTTACCCCAATCCTCATTGAACAATTGAAGTCTTTAGCTGCCTTAATAACTTCCTTAACCCTATTCTCATTGCCAATATTTCCAGGATTAATTCTAAGACAGGCTGCTCCATTCTCAGCAGCTTCTATTGCTCGTTTATAGTGAAAGTGAATATCAGCTATAATTGGTGTATTTACCTCTTTAACAATCTTTTTGAGAGATTGGGTTGATTCTTCATCTGGACACGAGACACGAACCAAATCAGCACCAGCTTTTTCCAACTCTATAATTTGATTAATAGTTGCCTTAACATCAGTAGTTAACGTATTGGTCATGGATTGCACTGAAATAGGGGAGTTTCCACCAATTTCAACATTCCCAACGTTAATTATTCTTGTCTTCTTTCTAATTATATCTCGCCAGGGTCTTACACTCATTTTTTATCTAATAGCTTTTTTTTTTAAGTTCCTCAAGTAATGTTGATAAAAGAATTTTTTTTTTAACTTCGCCTGATTGACCAATTTTCTTTAAAACCCTTCCATTAAATAATATCTTAAAACCACCTAAATTTCCTGTATCAATAACATAATCAGAATTTTTTTCATCTACTTTAAGAAATAAACTCTCATTATTAAATAATCCAGATTGGTGTAGTACATTGTTTTGGTCAAAGATTTGTATCCATGTTTCTTCAAAAAATGCAAGCTCAACTGTTTTTTCATTAAGGTTTAAATAATCATTAGAAATACCAGTTATATCTTCATCTGGATTATGCATTAAATCTTGGTATTTTTTTTGCAAATCCATAACATTATTTTCAGAATACTCATTTAAAAGATTTTTATCTAAATTTTTTTTATTTTCATTGTTCTCAGATTTTAGATTTGTATTCATTTCATTTTCTTTAGTAGTAAAAACAAACATTGCAATTGCTAATACACACGCAAAAGTCATAAAATAAATTAGCAACTTGCTTGGCAGCGGATTCTTCAGAACATTAATTCCACTAGTGTTTTTTTTATTTAAAATTTTATCGATATTTTTTAATTCAACTAAAATATCAATGTTCAAAAATTTTGCATAGGATTTTAGATAACCCCTAATATATACTCCTTCAGGAATATTTTCAAAGTCTCCATCTTCAATCTTCTTAAGATAAAATAAATTTATTTTAAGTTTCTTTGAAATTGGACTTATTTTTCTTTTTGAACTCTTTCTAGCTTGGGATATTTTTTCACCTATTTGTGAATATAGCTCGTTTATTTCCTTTGAATTATTTAACATTTTTTAATTTTTTTCTTTTAATAATTGATTATTAGCCTGAGTGACTAATTTATCAAATATTTCGTGAACACTTTCGATTTTTCTTACCATACTTACACTTTGGCCAGCCATTAAGGAGCCATTTACTATATCACCATTTATTGCTGCATCTTTCAAAGATCCAGCCCAGAAATGTTCAATTTTTAATTGGGCATCTTTAATAGTAATTTTTTGTTCATTTAAAAGTTTTATTATTTTTTTTTGTTCTTCAAAAAACTCTTTTGTTGCATTATTTTCTATAGCTCTAACAGGTATTATTGGAAATCTATCGTCCAACCTAGCAGATACTTGGGCATTTCTTGCTTCAGATTTTATAAAAACTTCCTTAAAATTTGCATGGGCTACAGATTCATTAGCACAAACAAACCTAGTACCTATTTGACATCCAGAAGCTCCAAGCTGCAAAAACTTAACAATTATCTCACCCCTACCAATACCACCAGCCACGAATATTGGAACTTCACTTATTTCTGGTAAAATTTCCTGGACTAATACATTTATTGAAACTGGGCCAATATGGCCTCCAGCCTCACTTCCTTCTAAAATTAACGCATCAATACCGTATACAATCATTTTTTTTGCAATTGACAATGTAGTGGCAAAGCAAACTGCTTTGATTCCAGATTTTTTTAACATTTCTATTTGTCTTTTTTTAGGAAACCCACCTGCAAAAACAACTAATTTTACCTTTAATTTTATACAAGAATTTATTAAATCATTAATTTCTGGATGAAGAAGTATAAGGTTTACTCCAAATGGATTATTTGTTTTTTTTCTTGTTTCTAAAATTTCTAATTCCAATAAACTTGAAGACATAGAACCACAAGCTAAAATTCCAAACCCCCCGGCATTAGAAATTGCAGAAACTAGGTTTCTTTCTGACAACCAAGTCATTGCTCCTCCTAATATTGGGTATCTAGCACCCAAAAAATCTGAACCTCTTTTAAATAAATAGGTTAATTCATCAATCATACAAAAAAATTAAATTAACTTTCAAGTTTATATGTTTTGTGCAAAGCATTAAGCGCAATCTTTTTCTTACCAGCTGGAATTAAAACACTTATCTTTATCTCTGAAGTTGAAATAACTTGAATGTTAATATTTTTCTTTGCTAGTGTCTCAAACATTTTTTGAGCTACTCCAACATTACTTTTCATTCCAACACCAATAATAGAAACTTTACAGATATTTTTGTCCAAGTGTAAATTTTTGTAATTTATCTTTGAATTTTTTAGAACTTTTACGGCCTCTAAATAATCATCTTTATTAACTGTAAAAGTTATACTTGCAAATTTTCCATCATCAGTCACATTTTGCACTATCATATCAACATTAACGTTAACAGTTGCTAAAAGTCCAAAAATCTTTGCAGCTATACCTGGTTTGTCAGGGATCCCTTTGATTGTAATCTTAGCATCATTATCTGAAGATGATATTCCCGTAACAACTTCTTTTTCCATTTTATTTTCTTCTTTTATTACCATTGTGCCAGACTTATTAACAAATGAACTTCTAACATGAATTTTGATACCATATTTCATAGCTAATTCAACTGATCTTGGATGCAGAACCTTAGATCCTAACGATGACATTTCTAAAATTTCTTCATAAGTTATTAAGTTTATCTTTTTAGCTTTCTTAACACTTCTAGGATCAGATGTGTAAATTCCATCTACATCGGTAAAGATTTGGCATTCTTTTGCTTTCAAAGCAGCCGAAATTGCAATAGCACTAGTATCTGAACCACCTCTTCCTAAAGTTGTTATTCTGCTTTTTTCATCTACACCTTGAAAACCTGCCACAACAAGAACATCATAACTTTTCAAAAGTTTGTTTAACATTGTTGAATTAATTTTTCTTATCCTAGCCTTACCAAACAAAGAGTCAGTAACTATGGGGATTTGCCATCCCAGCAAAGATCTAGCTTTAATTTTTTTTTTTATTAGAAAAGAACTAATCATAGCAGATGAATATTGCTCACCAGTTGAGAGGACCACATCATATTCAGCACTTCCAAAAGGGGCGCCAGATTCTTTATATTGATTGACAAGTCTATTAGTAACTCCACTCATTGCAGAAACTACTATAACTATTTTTGATTTTTTAGTAGTAACAATCTTCTTTACAAGTTTTGCAATCTTCTCTATTCTTTCCAGATTAGAAACTGATGTCCCTCCAAATTTCATTACTGTTATTGACATATTAAAACTTTTTAACTAATAAAATTTTAAATATATCCATATGTAAAGATATTGTTATGAAAAGCAAGAAAATTACTGGAATAAAAAACGAAAAAAAAAATGTTTTTTCTCAATTTTCTGATGATTGGTGGAATCCAGATGGCCAATTTGAAGCATTACACTCTTTTAATAATATTAGAATAAAGTTTATATTAAACTCGCTTAGAGCACACTCTATTAATTTTAGAAAAAACATACGTATTCTTGATATAGGTTGTGGTGGAGGAATCTTAACCGAACCACTTGCTCGAATGGGTGCTGATGTAGTTGGTATTGACTCTAATAAAAAAGCAATTGAAACAGCCAAGAATCACTCAAAAAAAAACAACCTTAAAATAAAGTATTACAAAACAAACATTATTAACTTTAAACAAAAAGAAAAGTTTGACCTTATAACTTGTATGGAAGTAATTGAACATCTCAGTGATGTTGAATCTTTCTTAGAAAAACTGAAATCTCACCTTGTAGATGGTGGAGTTTTTTGTGGTTCAACCATTAATAAAACTTTAAGTTCCTACTTTTTAGGAATAATTGTAGCAGAATCTCTTTTGAGATTAGTCCCCAAAAATACTCATCAGTGGAGAATGTTTTTAAAACCAAATAAGCTAAAAAAAATTTTATTTTTAAACAATTTTAAACTTTTTCAATGTAATGGTGTTACATATAACCCCATAAGCAAAAACTGGAGGTATATTAGTAATACTAATGTTAATTATCTTTTTTCCGCATTATATAAATGATTAAAATCCATTACCTAGATGAGCTTCAAAAAACAATTCATCTAAATTCTGATAATGCGCTTGATTTAGGGTCAGGAAAGGGGAAATACAGTAATTTGTTGTCAAAAAATGGATGGAATGTAGATTCTGTTGATTTAGATCATAAACTAAAAAAATATTATAGAAACCTTACTAATGTAAATTTTTTTCAAATAGATCTAGAAAAAAAATCTATTACTAAAAAATTTTTGCCCTACCACTACAGTCTTATCTTGCTTTTTAGATTTTTGCACCGTCCACTATTAAAAAATATACCTAAATTATTAAAGAAAAACGGTCTTTTATTCTTAGAAACTTTTATGATAAAAAATAATATTGGGAAACTTAGTAATAAAAATTATATGCTCAAAAGTCATGAACTTTTAAGATTAAAAATGGATAACATGAAACTTATCCATTTTTTTCAAGGAAAGTGTACTACAAGAAAACACCTTATTCAATCAGCGATATTTAAGAAACTATAGTTTTAAATCTGTCATAGATGGAACTCTGCATCTGTAAAACTCAACAAGTTTAGTATCTATTACAGACGTTATTATGGTTGGATAGTTCCCTGCCTCAGACAAGACTTTACCCCATGGATCAACTATCAAAGAGTGACCAAAAGTTTTTCTGCCATTATCATGGACACCACTTTGAGCTGGAGCAAATACAAAACATCCATTCTCAATTGCTCTTGCTCTAACTAAAACATGCCAATGGGCTATACCAGTCGTGTGGGTAAATGCAGCTGGTATTGAAAAGAAATCAGCACCCTTTTTTGCCAACCTTTTGTAATGATTCCCAAATCTAATATCATAGCATATACTCATCCCCAAATTACCCCAAGGCAACCTACAAACTCTAGCCCTTTTACCAGGATCAAAATTCTTTGACTCTAAATATTTTTCATTACTACCTAAATTAACATCAAATAGATTAATTTTATCGTAAAAATTAACAATTTGACCGCGGTCATCAATAAGAATTGATCTATTTAAAAATTTTCCATTTTTTTTTTTAAAGGGTATTGAACCAATCATTACAAAAGTTTTATTTGCAATAGAATATTTTGAAATAAAATCTAAAAAACTTTTGTGATTAAAATTAAAGTAATTTTCTAATTTTTTTTTTGATTCCGTAAAAATTGCCACACATTCAGGTAAGCAAACCAAATCCACTGACTTGTTTTTTATTTTATTAAACATCTTAAATAGCATATCTATATTTTTTTCAAAATACTGACTACTTGTAGTCTGGAAACATGCAACTTTAAATTTTTTTTTTGTCATCTAGAAGAGTCATCAGTTTTTTATTTATCTTTAATTTTTGAAGATCATCGAAGCCACCTATATAACTATTACCAAAAAAAATCTGTGGAACTGTTGTTCTACCAGAAGATTTTTTTATCATTTCTTCTCTCAGACTAGAAGAATTGTCAATTAAAATTTCACTATATTGAAGATTTTCTTCTTCAAATAATTTTTTAGCAGCTTTACAATATGAGCATAAAATTGAAGAATACATTATTATTTTTTTCATTTTATTGTGAATCTAAGTTTTAATAAAAAATCATTAATAGTTTCAAAAAATAAAGCTAGTGCTAATTGGGAAAAGCATAATTTTATCTTTTCAAGATTTTCTAACATATTATTTGAAAAAGTTAATGAAATAAATTCTCAATTCAAAAATATTTTATTAATAACTTCTGATGCATTCGAATGTTACAATCAGCTTTCAAAATTAAATTTTGAAAATTTTATAATTATTTCACAATACAAAAAGTTGCTGAACAAAATTTCTCCGAAAAAAAATAATGTTTTTAAAGTTTTATCTTCATTTGAAAAAATTTCATTAGAAACAAACAAATATGATTTAATAGTTTGTAATTTCTGTTTTCATAAAATTAATGACAAAATAAAATACATACAAAACCTTCACAGACTACTTGAAAAAAATGGTGTTTTATTTTGCAACTTTTTTGGAGAAAATTCATTAATTGAGTTGAGAAATTCTCTAATGCTGACAGATCAAAAAGTTTTTAATGGTTCTTACTTAAGAACTTCCCCAAATACTAAAATGATTGATGCTGCAAATTTATTTATCAGTCAAGGATTTGAAGAATTAGTGTCTGAGGTAGTGAATTACAAAATTCAATATCAAAATGTCTACAGTTTACTTAAAGATATAAAGATGATGGGAGAAAATAATAGTTTAAAAAAAAAGTTTAAAGCTTTAGTGAGTAAAAATTATTTAGATATTCTAAACAAAACATATTTAAGTGAATATAGTTGTAAAAATTCACTATTAAATGCCACATGTGATATTGTTTCGATATCAATGTGGAAAAAAAAAGTTAGAATTTTTTAAATGTTTAACAATCCTATTATTAGACTTTAACATCTTAAATTTTTTTATTTCTTCTATTCTAATCCATTCCGTTTGCTGCGTTTCATTAGGAAGTATTTTTCCTATCCAATCTAAACACAAAAAAAAATGGAGCATTAATTTTCTTTTTTTCTGAATTACTCTATACGAACAAACATGAAAAACCTCATGCAAATTAATTGTAATAGATAATTCCTCCAAAATTTCTCTATTTAATGCCTCTAAAAATAATTCAGAATTATTAACTTTTCCTCCAGGAAACTCCCAGAATCCAGAAAAAACTTTTGGGTATGGCCTTGATGAAATCAAAAATTTGTTTTGTTTCTTCAAAATGCACACTACTACATGTTGTATTATTCTTAACTCCTATATTCTGAATTAATTTTTATATAATTTTTTGTCAAATCACATGTCCAAACTGTTGCAGAACCTGATGAGATTCCAAGATCAATGTAAATATCTATTTTTTTTTTTTTCAAATATTTACAAATGTCTGAGAAATTTTTTTCAGTTTTCGAACTATTTTTTATCATTACATCTTTTCCGAACGATATAGTAATTTTTTTTGGATCAAGAGAAATGTTTGTTTTGCCAATAGCCATAATTATTCTTCCCCAATTTGAATCAGATCCAGCTATTGCAGTTTTAAATAGTGGCGAATTTGCAATAGAAAAGGCAACTTTTTTTGCTTCCAAATTTGATTTTGCACCTTTAACATTAATTGAAACAAATTTTGATGCTCCCTCTCCATCTTTAACAATATCATGACACATATCTGTCATAACTTTTTCTAACATAAAAAAGAATTCACTAATTTCATGCTGTTTTTTTAATTTAAATTTTTCATCTTCAACTGATACAAACAAAACCATATCGCTTGTTGATGTATCACCATCAACGGTAATCGAGTTAAAGGTTGAGTTTACAATTCTCTTAAAATAATTTTCAAAGTTTTTACCAATGACAGCATTAGTAAAAACAAATGCTAACATTGTTGCCATATTTGGAGCTATCATTCCGGATCCTTTTGCTATGCCATTTACTATAAGATTCTTTTTTAATTTAGATTTTTCGTTATGAATCTTTGCAAAAGTATCCGTAGTCCTAATAGCATTTGCAGCTTTCAACCAGGTAGATGGATCATTCCTCAAATTTTTTACTAGAAATGGAATTTTTTTAATTATTTTTTTATGGTCAAGAGGCACTCCAATAATTCCTGTTGATGCCACATAAATTTCTTTCTCTTCAATATTTAGATTTTTTGCCAAATTCTTAACAATTTTTTCCAAAGATTCTCTTCCTTCTCTTCCATTAAAAACATTTGCATTACCTGAATTAATTAAAATTGCCGAAACTTTACCATGCTTAATTATTGACTTATTCCAAATAATAGGTTCTCCAGGAGTTTTAGATGAAGTAAAAACCCCATAAATCTTACTCGGTTTATCAAACTTTATAAGAACTAAATCTTGTTTATTGTTTTTTTTTAAACCACAATGTGTTATTGAGATTCTTATCCCATCAATACAAGATATTTTTTTTGGTTTTTTGGGAGCTAATGGCGATAGTTTTATATTCATAAGAAAATATATTAAAAAATTAATTACATTTTAAACTTTACACTTATTATAAATATATAAAATGTTAAACTTTCTTACAAAAAAAATTTTTGGATCTTCCAATGATCGAGTACTTAAAAAATTTTACCCATTTGTTGAAAAAATCAATGCTCTTGAAAAAAAGTTTGAAAAATTAAATGACGATGATTTAAAAAATAAAACATTGGAGCTTAAAAAGTTTATTTTAAATGGCTCAAAATTAGAAAACATTTTGCCTGAAGCATTTGCTAACGTTAGAGAAGCTGCCAAAAGATCTCTCGGTCAACGACATTACGATGTTCAATTACTAGGAGGAGTTATACTTCATAATGGAATGATTGCTGAAATGAAAACAGGAGAAGGGAAAACCTTGGTTTCAACTTTATCTGCATATTTAAACTCTCTTGCTGGAAAGAATGTACACATTGTTACTGTAAATGATTATCTTGCAAAAAGAGATAGTGAATGGATGGGAGAAGTATATAAAAAACTAGGTTTGCAAACAGGCTTTATCCTTAGCGGCATGACAGATGATGACAGAAAAAAGGCCTATAGTGCTGATATTACCTACGGTACAAACAATGAGTTTGGTTTTGATTATTTAAGAGATAATATGAAATTCTCTAAAGGGCAATTAGTTCAAAATAATTTTGACTATGCAATTATTGATGAAGTTGATTCCATCTTAATTGATGAAGCTCGAACTCCTCTAATAATCTCTGGCGCGGCAGAACAATCGTCACAACTTTACAAAATTGTAGATCAAATTGTTTCTAATTTACAAAAGAATGATTATGAAAAAGACGAAAAAACCAAAAATGTAGTATTAACTGACCAATCAACTGAAAAATTAGAAACAATTTATAGAGATCAAAAATTGTTAGTTGATGGCGGACTGTATGATATTAATAATGTTACACTTTTACATCACACAAACCAATCGTTAAAGGCCAGATTTATCTTTGAGAAAGATAAAGACTATCTTGTTCAGGATGGAAAAGTTTTAATAGTTGATGAGTTTACTGGAAGAGCTATGGAAGGAAGAAGATTTTCTGAAGGTTTACATCAAGCACTTGAAGCAAAAGAAGATTTGGAGGTGCAGATGGAGAATCAAACATTAGCCTCTATTACATATCAAAATTATTTTAGATTGTATGATAAATTGTCTGGAATGACGGGTACAGCAAAAACAGAGGCTGATGAGTTTAGTGATATTTATAATTTAGATGTTGTTGAAATTCCGCCAAACAAACCAATGGTTAGAAAAGACAGTGAGGATGAAATTTATAGAACTCTTAATGAAAAATATAATGCTATCGTTAGTTTAATTGATGAATGTAGAAAAAAAAGTCAACCCTGTTTGGTAGGAACAGTTTCAATTGAAAAGTCTGAATTCATCTCAAATATTCTTAAAAAAAAAAAAATACCACACGAAGTTTTAAATGCAAAAAATCACATGAAAGAAGCAGAAATTGTTTCTGAGGCTGGAACACCTGGGCAGATTACTATTGCAACTAATATGGCTGGAAGAGGTACAGATATAAAGCTTGGTGGAATAGAAAGTTCAAAAAACTATATAAAAAACAATAAGATTGCACTCGGATCTGGAGGACTTTATATAATTGGAACTGAAAGACACGAGTCCAGAAGAATTGATAATCAATTGAGGGGTAGATCAGGAAGACAAGGAGATCCAGGTTCTTCAAAATTTTTTTTATCTCTTGAAGATGACCTAATGAGAATATTTGGATCAGAAAAGCTTGATTCTGTTTTACAAACCTTAGGACTCTCAGAGAACGAATGCATCCAACACCCCTGGATAACTAAGGCATTAGAAAGGGCTCAAAAAAAAGTTGAAGCAAGAAACTTTGAGATAAGAAAAAGCCTCCTAAAATTTGATGATGTAATGAATGAGCAGAGGAAAATAATTTATGAACAAAGACGAGAAATCATTCTAGAAGTTGATATCGAACAATTAGTAATTGACATGAGACATGAATATATAGACGAATTTGTTGACCAACATATAAATAATATAGAAGAATTAGATGAAAAAAGAAAAAAAACTATTATTGAAGGATGTAAAAATAATTTGAATATTTTGATTCAATTCGAAAAAATTAAAACTAAGGATAATTTGCAAATAGAGGATATAAAAAAAGAAATAAAAGATATTTCTGATAGAAATATTAATCTTAAAAAAACTAATTATTCTCCAGAGATTTTTTTACTAGCACAAAAAAGTTTGTTACTACAAATAGTCGATCAAGCTTGGAAGGAGCATCTATTTTCCCTTGACCATCTTAGACAAGGAATTTCTCTCAGAGCTTATGGTCAAAAGGATCCTTTAAATGAATATAAACAAGAGGCTTTTATTATGTTCGAGGATATGACCAAGCAAATAAGGTATAATGTCTCAAGACTTATAAGTTTTGTTGAAATAAAAACAGAAGTAAAAGAAAATGTCCCAGAAAGAAAGGTTGAAAAAAGTGATTACAAAAAAATACCTAGAAATTCTAGATGTCCATGCGGTTCAGGAAAAAAATATAAGCATTGTCATGGACGCATATAGTAAAAAATTATCTTCAATTTTTAATTTAAAACAAATTTCTTTCCTATATTTAAATATTTCTTTTCTCGATGAATCTTTACTTCTTCTGAAGTTTTTCCTTCAAACTCCTTATCTATTCTTAGTAAACATTCTCTTATTAAATCGCAAGTCATCTTAGTGTCTCTGTGAGCTCCACCGACTGGTTCCTTTATTATTTCATCTATCACTTCAAGTTCTAGAAGATCTTGTGATGTAAGTTTGAGAGATTCCGCAGCTCTCTCAGACTTCTCAACTTCCCTCCACAAAATGGATGCACAACCTTCTGGAGAAATTACAGAATAAATTGAATGTTCTAACATAACTACTTTGTTTCCAGTAGCTAAAGCAACTGCACCTCCTGAACCTCCTTCTCCAATTATAAATGAAAAGATCGGTGTCCCCAAATTAATGCAAAATTGAATAGAACTACCAATAGCCTCAGATTGCCCCCTATTTTCAGCCTCAACTCCTGGAAATGCTCCTGGTGTATCAATAAACGTTATAACAGGAAGATTAAATTTGTCCGCCATCTTAAAAAGTCTTTGTGCTTTTCTGTATCCTTCAGGCTTAGCCATACCAAAATTATTTTTTACCCTACTATCAATATCTTGGCCTTTATCATTACCAATAATAACAAAATTCTTATTATTAATTTTAGCAAAGCCTCCTTTCACTGATGAATCTTCTGAAAACAATCTATCTCCACATAGAATCTCAGACTCCTCAAAAATGTGTTTTACTATCTCAGAAAATTTTGGTCTATCCTGATGTCTGCAGACTTTCACTTTTTGAAAAGGACTTAAGTCTTGGTAAAGGTCAAACAATGTCTTGTCAAACTTCTCTTGGAGATTACTTAATTCATTAGCAATATTTGAACTGGTATCTTTTAGATGCCTCAACTCTTCAATTTTTGTTTGAATTTCCAATAAAGGCTTTTCAAAATCCAGAAAATTTTGCATTGAAACTAATTTTAGTTTCCCTCAATAAGCTTGGCCTTTTGAACTAAAACTTCAGCCTGACGAATTGATGCAATATCAATTAATCTTCCATCAAGAGAAACTGCTCCTTTTCCTTCTTTCTTAGCTTGTTTCATTGCTTCAAGAATTTTTTTTGCCTGATTGATTTCTTTTTCTGATGGACTCATCACCTTATTA
>CAYYMX010000019.1:15236-18508 GCA_964473045.1 uncultured Alphaproteobacteria bacterium
TGCCCACTTTCCTTCACATCCAAGAGTTGCAGATCTATTCGCTTGGGCAATATAACCATCTGGGTCATTAAAATCTCCAAAGGGTCCATCTATTGGCCTTAGACCATTAGCTCTAGCTGCTATAACCATTTTAGATATGGCATGATGCCACATGTCACCCCAATGTTTTTCTCTGGGATTATCACCATCAACATCAGTTAACACGTGATAGTTTGGATTTGGACCGCCAATAACAGTAGTTTTAGCTTTGGTAGATGCCGCATAATCCGCCACACCAAAATGCAGAGATTCCAACCTTCTATGGTATGATGCAATTTCATTAACATTCTGCATTCCTAATGCTGTTTCAATAATCAGTTCAAAGCCAATCCGTTTTTCCAGACCCATTCCATCCTCAACTTGTGTACATAACATATCAACTGCATATACATCAGAAATTGTTCCAACTTTTGGAATCATAATAAGATCAAGCTTTCCAGGAGCTTTCTCAATCAAATCTACAACATCTCTATACATAAAGTGAGTATCTAACCCGTTAATTCTTACTGACATTGTTTTATTCTTCCAATCAATGTCATTTAAACCTTCTATTATATTTTTTCTTGCTTGTTCTTTTTCATCTGGTGCAACTGCATCTTCTAAATCCAAAAAAATTACATCTACATTACTTTTTGCTGCTTTTTCAAATAGCGATGGATTGCTACCTGGTACAGCCAACTCACTCCTATTCAATCTAGGTTGAGCTTGATCAATAATTTTAAAACTCATAATTCCCTCATTAGTTATGATAACCTAAAGTAAACTTAATATAAAAATAAATAAATAAAAACAACTTATATTTTAAGAAATTTTGAAATGTCTTTCTTCAAAGGATGTTTTTCTTCTAAAATCTTCCTGAATTTACTTGCCTGAACATGGGTATAAATTTGTGTTGTTGATATATCTTTATGACCTAAAGACTCTTGAATTGTTCTAAGGTCAACACCTCTCTGAAGTAAATGTGAAGCAAAAGAGTGTCTTAAAGTATGCGGAGAAACTTCTGAAGGAGAAATATTCGCATTAATTGCAAGTTTTTTTAATATTTGGAAGAATCTATTTCTTGTTATATGCCCAAGTTTAGAACTTGAAGGAAAAAGAAAATTATTTTCTTTTGAACCTTTTGCTAAAAAAAAATTTCTTATTTTTAAATATTTTTTAAGAATATGCTTAGTTTTGGAAATTAGTGGAACAATTCTTTCTTTTTTTCCTTTTCCTTGAATCACCAAAAAAGTATTGTCATAACCTATTGAACCCAGCTTCAAAGTGACCAGTTCAGAAACTCTTATTCCAGTCGAATACAAAATCTCTAAAAATAGTGATGACCTCATACCATTATGAGATTTATCATCATAAGTTTTATTTATTAACTTCTCAATTTGCCTTTCTGATAAAACTTTAGGAAGTTTTTTATCAAGCTTTGGAAATTCATAATCCTCTAAAATATTTGAAGAAAGAACTTTTCTATCAATTAAAAAATTAAAAAAACTTTTTATTGATGAAAGTTTTCTTAAATGTGTTTTAGGAGAAAATCTTTTTGACAAAAACTTAATATAACTGTTAATTTCATTATTCCCAAGTTCAACAATACTTTTGTCACCAAAATATTTAATAAAACTATCTAGATCAGATTTATATGAAATGCAGGTATTTTGAGCTAAATTTTTTTTTGCCGTCAAGAATTCTAAATATTTCTCAACAAAAAATATATTTTTATTCACAACAAAATAATTTCTAAAAGTTCATCAAACTCTTTATTTAATCCCAGTTTTTTTAATATTAGCAAAACTAAAAAGTTTTCGGTTGTTGAAAGTTCTGAAAAGTTTTTTTCACCCATAATTGAAAATAACAAATTTAGTGAATTAAAATAATCTTTTTTTTCTAAAAAGAAATCCGCCAAAAGAAAGTTTTTTAAATTAAATTTTGACAATTGATCGGATTCATTAAAGTTTATGTCACTAAACAAATTCATAATTTTTTCATTAATTTCAATTTTCATAGACATTACTAAAAAAATTTTTTCAAGAAATTCCAAATCAATATTTTTAGTAACAACAAGGGAATGTAAATTATTTTCCAATGCATAATTATCAATGCTACCATTTGATAAATATTGATTTAAATTAATAGAAATTTCTCTGAGAAAGAATTCATTACTACTTTCATTAAATTTTTTTAGAATACTTTTGGCTTCAGAAAATTTTTTTTCTGATTGTAACATTTTTGAAATTAACAATGCATCTTCAGGAGATTTTGCATGCTCTTCATACGACATCATATTGTTAACCAAAAAAGCAACATTATCAAAAAGCATATCATTAATTGATATCTTTAATAAAGCTTTCGTTTTTTCAAATTTAGATTCAGGATTTTTATCTCTTAAAATTGACTGATACAGTAGTGGTCTAGCTTTAATAGGAGACAATGTTTTGTAGAGTTTCATTGAATTTTCTAAGTCTTTGTTAGAAAGCACTGATAATTGATATGCTTCTGACAACATTTCATTACTTATTCTTTTTTGTTTAGCTAGAAGTTCTGCACAATGAATTTTGAGATCAATTTCAACAGAAGGGCTTGCTAGAATAAAAAGCAAACCACTAGTATTCAGATTTTCTATTTGGTCAAAACTCGGAGAAATATCTGCAAATTGCAAAGAAGTCATGATAATTGGATTAAGTTCTTTAATCGAGGTGAGGTTTGTCTTAAGATAATCTGATTCTGAGATCTTTTCTTCAGTCATTAATGAATATGCAAGTTCTATAAAAAAAATATCACCGGGATTATTTTGCTCTTTTAGAAGTGCAAGGCCAAATCTGGCTTCATCATAATTATTATTTAAAATGTCACAAACTACTAAAATTTTTCCGAACTGCGCTTTTTTCTTATCCACTTTATTTTCTAGTATTTTACATGCCTCACTATGACGGTTTCTCAAAAAATTTCCTTCAATCATTTTTGTTAAAATTATCAAATTATTTTCTAGATTTGGAGTTTGCGAATAAAAAAGATCAATTTCATTTAATCTTCCAGTTTCAAATAAAAGATTGATTATTTTATCAAAAATTTGTTTGTCCTGATCTGCCGAAACAAAACTCCTATTAATCTTTTTTTTTGTAGTTAAAATTTTGTGAATTATATTTTGAACAGTTGCACTTGAACTCTTTAAGGGCAAATTAGAAAGAAAGTCTTGAATTTGGTTAAAAGATTTGTCGTAAAAAAAATTTTCCCAGATTATA
>CAYYMX010000020.1:0-18030 GCA_964473045.1 uncultured Alphaproteobacteria bacterium
CTACCCGAGTTTTGACCATTTAAATCTGATTCTTGTAAAGCAATCATTTGCAGAATGTTTCTATTATCCCCAACACCTTCTGTGTTTTTGGTAATATGGAAAACATCTTTGGTTGATGCTTCACCTAAAAGTTTAAGTGACCTTTCAACAGCGGTAAAAATTCCATCGTCTGGAATCAATCTAGTTGCTATAGTATGGTTGGTATCTGCATCAAAGATCTCAACTTTTTTATTATTTGTAGAATCAACAACTATTTTTAGATCTGCTTGAAGAGGAGCGGGAAGAACCTCTCCATAATTAGCTGAAATTTTTCTTGTGCCATTTCCTGACATTATTACTACCAGATCTTCAGGAGGTAAACTTGATATTGATAAATTGTTTCCAATTAATGATTTAACACTATTAGATGGAATTCCTACTTGGACCGCTTTTGCTCCTCTTGATTCAGATGCAATTGATTGAATTCTTATTCCATCATTTATTACATTGACATTTAATTGATTTGTTTTAAATCCATAATTTTCTGCTTCAGCATCGCTTGTTGTACTTAGATAATCATATTTGGCATTGCTTAGTATAATTACTCCTTTATCTGCTTCCTTAACAAATGATACTTGCGCTTTTGTATCGCTACTTTGAGTTAATTCAATTGATATTCCAAGATTAGTTAATGCTGAACCTCCTGGAAAGTCATCGTTATAAATATTTCCAACAACAGAGGTGAACTTATCGCTTGCATGACCACCACTTCCACCTATTGTCATAGTGACAGGTGTTTCGGCAGTAGCATTTGCATATGAAGAGGCAAGTTTAAACGTGTTTGCTCCTGTTACTACAGCAAAATAAGATGTGTTATCTGTAAGGGCATTTAAAACGGTTCCACCTTTATTGTAATGAATCTTGTCTCCAGTTTTAAAGCCATGAGAACTAGAGGTAATTTGACTTGATGAAACGGCTGACGTTGTGTTAACGGTCTTTGTATTTGCTGTAAAACCAACGCAATATGGTTGTTCACGTCCAAATGTAAAGTGAAAATGAGTATTTGAAACTGTTGGGCTTCCACCACTTAATGTTACTGCTGGTGTGTTTATTTCAGTTCCTGTAATACTAGTTTCAATGTTTGTTTGGTCCATTCCAAAAGATAAAGCGTTTGAATCATTAGCACTATCTACTGAAAAAGAGAACTGAGATGCTGAAATTGTTTTTCCAGCAGAAATATATAAGTTTTTTCCTGGGTCAAATGTATCGGCAGCATTTCCTCCGACATTGCCTGTGCCAATTGTAATTACAGATGGTGTTGAATTGGTAGCTAGTGTATAGCTTTGAGCAATTCTAAAATTATGGTCATCCGTTTTAACTACATAGTAAGTTTGACCATCTAATAAGCCAGCTCTTGGACTTGAAAAGCTATCCGAAACACTTCCACCCGTTCCTCCAACAATTGTTAAAGCTGTATTGGTCCCAGCGTTTGAACTAGATGTGGCTAATTTGAAATTATTGGCATCCACACTTATGGCGTAATAGGTTGTGCCATCTGTTAAACCTGAAATAGGTAATGATCCACCAGCCTTATATATTATTGGGTCTTGTGTAGAGAAACCATGATTGGCTGCAGCAATAGTAACTGTTGCACTAAAGTTAGTGGAATCAATATTAACTTTTTCAGCGGCATTATAAACTATAGCGTCACCAGTTTCTAACCCATGTTCTGAGGAAGTTATTGTAGTGGCTCCATTAAGTGATGTGGTATTTACTGTAATTGGATCAGGGTTTTCAAAGTATGCGGTTAAAAGATCTTTTTCTCCTCCAGAAACTATAACCTCACCGTTTTCCATTGTTAGGGTATAGGTTAATCCGTCATGTTTGATATTAAAACTTGAACCATCCGAAGGGAGGGCGTCTATTGAATTTCCTATTATTTCAATTGATGGACTATTTGTTCTTAATCCTTCAGCAATTTTTTTAGATACTTCTGCTTGAGTAAGGTTTTCAGATTGTGAAACATTAACAGTTGTAGTTAATTGGCTACCAGTTCCAGTTGTTGGCAGAGCCAGCCCATAACTTAAAATTGAGCTAGAGGCTTTGATTCCATCTGGATGTCCAGTAGAAAAATCAGCGTCTAAAACTAGTGGGTTAACAGTTTTTATCTCTCCTGTAGATGAAGAAGTAATATTTAAGAATCCTCCTTTAAGAGAATTTGTTGCGCTGGAAACAGTTGTGCTACCTCCGTCATTAGATGTAGTAAAAGCCGAAGATGATTCAATTTGAAGTTCACCGCTAAATCTCCCTGCTGCGTAGCTATTTCCATCTAAATCAACACTTACGGAGCTAGAAAAACCCAGAAAATCGTTTTTAAGTACTTCGAGAGTAACAGGTCTGGTAAATTTATCACCTGAGTTTCCTCCACTACCACCTACAGTTATTACTGTGCCTGCATATGCATTGGCACTTGACGAAGCCAGTCTAAAATTGTTGTTATCATGTTTATAAGCATAGTAAGTGGCTCCATTAGTAAGGTTGCCAAGTGCCGTGCCTCCAGCGGTATAAATAACTTTGTCACCTGTAGAAAGTCCATGACCACTTTTATTTATGGTTGTTGAGGCAGAAGAACCTAAACTTGTTGTGTTAATTGCTAAAGCATTGCTTGTATTTGAACTAGAAAAAGAACTTAATTGAATATCATCACCATTTTGATTTTCAAGAATCACGTGCTTTTTGTCGCTTGATAAATTAGCAACCACTCCAGTTCTTCCGGAATAGTTGTTAACTGTATTTACAAGATTTGTTAAATCTGTGGTTAAAACTGATGCACTGATTGAGGCACTATTATCTATGCCTTGTTTACTTTTTAGAGAGAAGGAAATTGTACCGTCAAAATTTGGTGCAGGGATTTTAACCCTTGTTAATGCCCTTGCTTCTAGACCTAAATTATTAGCATTTGTATTTATTAAATCTGCAACATAACCTGCTGATGATTCCACTGGGACAGTAACATTTTTTGATTTTCCTGAAGTTGTAGATGTAAGAGTTAGAGTGTAAGCTGCCGTAACATGACTTGCTGGCACAGTTGCTGCAGCTCGTTGTGCACTTGCTGCAGCCCCATTAGCCCCATAACTAATTATATTGTTTCCAGTTGTTGTTGCTCGCGAAATTTCAACATCTCTATATTTTTCACTTCCAGTTCCGTTGAGGTAATCAGCTCTATACTCAGCATGTTTTGAAAAGCCATTTTCTTCTGTTAGGTATTTTGCAATTTCAGTTGTTGATAAAACAGTTCCAGCTAAATGTCTCCCTTCTCTAGTGAGAATTTGAATTTCACTTGGAGTTGTTACAGATGGATTATTGGTTACTCCGTTTATTGCCGCACCTCCAGCAGTTAGCGCGCCCGATGAAAATGTTAAGTTGTTACTTGCTATAGTTAGAGTTGAGCCGCCTCCAGAGGCAAATAACCCTTTAGTTCTAAAATTATGAGCATTTCCACCAACGTCTCGACTTCTATTTAATACATCCGCTACTTGTTGAATTGTTTCAACTCCTGTTAAATTAATACTTACAGTGCTTGAATCAGACAATGTTACGGTAAAATTTGTAAGTTTTGGTATGTCTGATGCTGATAGACCAAATTTAATTTCTGGTTGTGACTTATAAGAACTTAAATTTACGAAAGATGTGCCTGCAGGAATTATTGCTGCTCCTCCATCAGTAGCAAATTCAGTTGAAGTTATAGGGCTTAAGCCATTTGGAAAAACTGCATTTAAATTTGATAATGTAGTTTTGTCTTTATCTATTATGTGACCTATCGTATCTAATTTAGCTGTTCCTAGGTTACTTGAGCTTGAACTGACTAATAATGTTGCGGCTGCAGCAATATCCTGTGGTCTTGATAAAAGAAAATTCATGCCTTTGGATGCACCAGTTTTAATAATATCAAACTCGTCTCCGTCAAGAGGTGTCCCAAAAAAAGAAACTTTAAAACCATTTGCTTCAATGGAATTAGATCCAGTTATTGGCTTTGTTATACTTTCTGAAGTTAAGCTCCATAAATTATTTTTTTCATTATATATTACATTGTAATTAGTGTCTTTTATTGCCCCGGGATCAGTGACAAATATTTGCACACCAACTGTAGATCGGTTGGTTGGATTTTCAACTGTTTCGAGACTTGAAACAGAAAACATCTCTTGCCCTTTTTTTCCTTCAAGATTAATTCCACCCATATTTATTTCATTAAACTTTTGTGATAACAAGGTAGCTAAACTATCAATCTCTTTAAGAGTGTCATCTGCTAGTGCATAAGCATCAACAAGACCTGCAATAATACCACCTTGTATTTGGTTGGTGGCAGTTTGTTGAATGCCCACAACAGCCTGTAGCCTTGCCCCTTGGAGAATAACATCTATTGCTGTTGTTGAATTTCCCCCACTTGAACCGGTTGAGTCTGCCTCAACTATAATTGGTCCTGAACCAGTATTTCCTAGTCTAATTTCAGCTTCACCTTTACTTCCATAATTAATTGAGACTTGAGAAATTTGCGACAATTGATTAATTAGTAAATCTCTTTGATCAAGCAAGGCATTTGCTCCACTGCCTGCAACACCTGATGCTAGTAATTTTGCATTGACAGCAGATATTTGGTTGGATAACAAATTAACAGATGTAACAGAATCTGCAGATTTATTTATAATTTTATTTTTTAAACCTTCAATTCTACTTGAGTAAAGATTGAATTGTGACGCAAGATCTTTACCTTTTTCAATTGAAATTATTCTTGGAGCCTGATCATCTGGGGTTGCTGCTATTTCTTGAAGTGAATTAAAAAAATCTCCTATTGATGAACTTAAATTAGAGTCACTTGGTAGCAAAAGGTTTTCTAAATCTTTAACCTCATCAAGGTATGTATCTGCTTTTTCGTAAAGCGATGATGTTTGTCTTACTTTATCTATTAAAAACTCATCAAATGCTCTTTTGATTTCACTGATTCTAACACCTAAGCCTGTTGAATCTGATATTTCAGTAACACCTCCACCAGCACCACTTACTTCTTCAAGACTGGCTTCTCTTTTTTTGTATCCATCTGTATTGATATTTGCAATATTTTGCCCTGTAACAGCTAGAGATTGTCTGTATGACTGTAGACCACTTTTTCCTATGTCAAATAAACTAGGCATTACTCAATTTTTCCCGTTTTTCCAAATTGTCTAATTAAAGCTTCGGCAATTCCAAAGTTTTGATTCTTTGCTAATGTTCTAGAATATTCTTGATCTAATAAATTTTGATAAGTTTCAGCTGCATCACTATCGAAAACTCCTTCAGCTAATTTTGCTTTTCTTGCACTTTTTAACATCTGAAAAACAAATAATGACTCAAATTCTTGGGCAACTTCTTCAAGTGAAAGACTTTTGTCAAGGTTAAGTTCTGCCTTCTTAGATATTTGATCTGGAATACTAATTTTTAAATTGCTAATCGGACTATTTTTCATTTCTAACCTTTTAAATAATAATTAACTCAGCTCTTAAAGCTCCTGCCTCTCTTAATGCTTCAAGTATTGCAACCATGTCAGTTGCTGTTGTTCCAGTTTCATTTAGAGCATCAACCAAAGTTTGTAATTCAATACCGGGATCAAAAACAAATGCTCTAGCTGGGTCTTCATCAATTTGTATTTGTGAATCAGCAGCGGTTGTGGCGGTTGTGCCTGCAACTGTTGCAGATGTGCCTACGACTGTACCAGTACCTTCAGACAAAAGCTTTGTATCTTCTTGGATTTTAACTGATAGGCTTCCGTGAGCTACTGCGGCGGGAGAAATTCTTACATCTCCACCTATAACAACTGTACCAGTTCTTGAATTAATAACTACTTTAGCTTTTGGACTTACTGGTTCAAAATTTATATTTTCCAAAAGACCAATAAATGAAACCTTTTGAGATGGATTCTCAGGTGTTCTTACTTTTATTGATGTCGAATCTAATGGTATTGCAACATCAGGACCGAAAGTTTCATTTATAGTTTCAGCAATCTTATTAGCTTGTGAAAAGTCCGACTGATGTAAGTTGAGAACTACATTATCTTTCTCTAGGAATGTATTTTCTACTAACTTTTCCACAGTTGCGCCACCAGGAATTCTTCCGACAGTTGGTGTTCCTTGAATTTGGCTAGAGCCATCAGTTCCTTCAACTCCTAAACCACCAACAACCAAATTCCCCTGTGCGATTGCGTATACCTGCCCATCAGCACCTTTTAACGCAGTCATTAATAATGTTCCTCCTTTTAGTGATTTTGCTTTTCCAATTGTAGAAACAGTTACGTCTATTGTTTGGCCAGGTTTTGCAAAGGGAGGTAAGTTTGAAGTTACCATTACATTGGCTGAGTTTGTTGCATCTATGTCAGATGCACTTGCTATAACCCCAAATTGTGAAACCATTGCAGCAATACTTTGTTTTGTAAGATTTACACTTCCGTCTCCAGTCTTAGCTAAACCAATTACTAGACCATAACCAACGAGTTGATTAGATCTTACACCAGCTATGGACGACATATCTTTTATTCTATCTGTCAATCCATTAGAGCTAGTTAAGAAAATTAAGCAAAAAGCTAAAAAGTTAAAAATTTTTTTCATAATTACCTTAAAATGGCGAAACATAAGCAAAATATCTGCTTAACCACCCTTTAGTTACACTGTCATTCATATCTCCAGTACCAGTGTAGGAAATCTGAGCGTCAGCAACTTTTGTTGATGAAACTACGTTTGCTGATGAAATATCTTCTGGTCTAATTACACCGGATAGACGAATATATTCAGTTCCACTGTTATAGGATAGTTTTCTTTCTCCTTTAACTTCTAAATTTCCATTTGGATAAACGCGTATGACAGTTACAGAAATTGTTCCGGCTAAACTGTTTGCCTGAGCAGCAGTACCAGCTCCTGTAAAAGCTTGAGTTGTTCCTCCACGAAGATTATCTTCTTTAACACCATCAGGAAAAAAGAATTTAGCTATAAGAGAACTTGGTCCAAAAATAGCTTCAGGGAGATCAAATGTGTAAGAGTCACTTTTTGATGTTGTTTCTGATCCAGAGTTTGCCGCGGTTAGAGACTCTTCAAGAGTAATTGTTATAATGTCTCCTATATTATTAGCTCTTCTGTCAGAGGCGAATAATCCTCCACTACCTTCATAGACAGCCCCTTCTGTTGCTATTTTAGTTGATTCCATATTAGTGAAGTCAGGCTGAATGCTTTTAAATTCTTGCCCAATTTTGTTTTCCATATAAGAGGCACAACTTCCTAATGATAAAATTGAAAGAAATAATAGAAATCTCATTCTATACCTATAAGTTGTTGCTAACGAATCTTAGCATTTCATCTACGGATGTAATTGCTTTTGAATTGACTTCGTAGGCTCTTTGAGTCTCAATCATGTCAACTAGTTCTTGAACTACATTTACGTTTGAACTCTCTAACGCACCTTGAATTATTTTTCCAAAACCTGCTGTAAATGGATTTTCTAGAACTGGTGGTCCGCTTGCAGTAGTTTCAACATAAAAGTTTTCACCAATTGGTTGTAATCCTGTTCTATTCTGAAAATCAGCTAATTGAAGTTGTCCAACTTCTTGTGCATCAACTTGTCCAGGCACTTGAACGGAAACAATTCCATCTGAAGAGACGTTTATTTTGGTTGCCTCAGCAGGCACTGCTATTTCTGGTTGAATAATAAAACCACTGCTTGTGGTAAGTATTCCTTCGTTATTTCTAGCAAATGCTCCATTTCTAGTATACACAATTTGTCCATCAGGAAGGAGAACTTGAAAAAATCCACCTCCATCAACTGCTAAATCAAGAGAATTGTCAGTTGAAACTATACTTCCTTGAGAATGTAATTTATTTGAATTAACAACATTTACACCTGTACCAACTGAAAACCCTGAAGTTAATTCTGTGTCAACAGAAGTTTGTGCTCCACTGCTTCTTATAATCTGATATAGTAAAGATTCAAAATTTGCTCTATCTCTTTTGAAGCCATTAGTATTAACATTGGCAAGATTGTTTGAAATTACTTGCATTCTGACTTGCTGAGCATTCAAACCAGTTTTTGCAACGTGCATAGCATTAGTACTCATTTTTAATCCTCTTTCTTAGCTTGATTTCCTAAAAGATTCTGCAATCCTTATGCCATTAAAAAAGAATACATTTGTTGAAAAAAAAATATAATTTTTCAATGATATTTTTAAATATTTTTTTTTTCTCTTTTAACTTTTAAATGATTTATTAATCTAGTTAGTAAGAGATTAATGATTTTTTTATATGAAAAAGTTAGATATCAATAAAACTCAGTCAATTTTAGATGAAATTCTAAAATATGAGTTAGCTGGGGTGGTGAAATACACGCACTTTGCACTTATGGTTACTGGACAGAATAGATTAATACTGGACAAATTTTTCAAATTACAAGCGTCAGAGTCATTGGATCATGCCCAACAAGCTGGTGAACTTTTAACTGGATTAGGTGGTCATCCATCGTTAATGATTCCAAAAATTGAAGAGACTAACAAACATTCTACGGAAGATTTGTTGAAGGAAAGTTTAAGTCATGAAGAAAAAGCAATAAGTCTTTACAAAAAACTTTTATCTTGTTCAGAAAACCTAAGTTTGTATATCGAGGAATATTCAAGGGAAATGATAAAAACAGAAGAGATGCATAGTATTGAAATACAAAAAATGCTTAGAGATTACGAAAAGTAATTCCTTAAAACTTCAGTCATATGTTTCGTTCAAGTTTTTTTTTATTCATTGTATTTTTCTTAGTTTTAACTTTTTTCTTTCCTAGTCTTTTAAGCTCTTTAAAATCTTTTATACCAGTCCTACTTGGAATAGTGATGTTTGGAATGGGAATGATTATTAATCTTAATGATGTTAAAGTTGTATTAAAAAAACCAACTTGGATTATAGTTACATTAATTTTGCAGTTCAGTTTAATGCCTATAATTGCATTTGGCATTGTAAATTTTTTTAACTTAAATTTTGAGATTGCTTTGGGTTTTTTTATTTTAGGCTCTTGTCCTGGAGGAACAGCATCAAATGTTATAGCTTATCTTTGCAATGGCAATGTAGCTCTTTCAATCTTATCTACCTTATTTTCAACATTGTTTTCAGTAATTCTTACTCCACTTCTTATTTTTATTTTAGCTAAGGAAAATATAGATGTTAATTTTTTTGAATTAACAAAGTCAACTTTTTGGATTGTTTTTTTTCCTACCATAAGTGGGTTAATTTTTAAAAAAGTCTTTAAAGATAAAATAAACAATGTAACAAACTTTTTACCTAAATTTTCTGAGTTTGTGATCTCTCTGATAATCGGAGTAATTTTGTCTTTAAACTATGATAGTTTTTCTAGTATAAGTTTTTTTCTTCTGTTTGGTATTATAATTCATAATCTATTTGGGTTATTTTCTGCATATGCTATAGCGTCTTTTTTTAAATATCCAAAAGATGTAAAAAAATCAATTGCAATTGAAGTTGCTATGCAAAACTCTGGTTTAGGAATGACATTGGCTTTAGTTCATTTTAGCAAATTGTCAGCACTTCCATCTGCAATTTTTAGTTTGTGGCATAATATTTCTGCCATAGTACTTGTTTATTTCTGGAAAAAAAAATAAATTAGAACTTTAAAATAAGAGAGGTTAAAAATGGAAATTAGCGCTAAAAATCAAATTCAAGGTCTTGTTACTTCTGTTCTGCATGGATCTAGTTATTCACAGGTCGCTGTTGAACAAACTGATGCCGATGGATCGCCGACTGGTAGTTTTATTCATGCTGCGATTCCTGTTGACATTTGTAAAAAGATGGAATTAAAAAAAGGTACTCACGTTACCTGTATTTTTCCTGCTGCCACAGTAATAATTGCCAAACATTAATTTTACCTAAAATTTGGTTTGTGGAAATTTTTTTAAAGTCAATTGAACTTATTTATTCTTTTGATCCAGATCTCTATGAGATAATTTTTTTATCTCTAGAAGTTTCAATAATTGCATTGTTTATTTCAATAATTTTTGGTTTGCCAGTAAGTGCTATTTTAGCTACTTCAAAATCATTTAAAAAAAAAATAGTGATAATTTTTTTTAATTCTATGATGTCTCTACCTCCAGTCTTTGTAGGGCTAATTCTTTATGTTCTTTTTTCAAATAGTGGTCCTTTTGGTTTTTTGGAAATTCTTTATACACCGTCTATTATGATTATAGCTCAGGTTATATTGATTCTTCCAATAATTATTTCTGTTAGCACCGAAGTGCTTGAACAGGTCTCAAATGAGTATGAAGAATTAATGTATATATTTAGAGTAAATAATAAAGATAAGATACTTACAATTTTGTGGGATACAAGATTTATGCTTTCAACTTGCGTGCTGACTGGTTTGGGAAGAGCTTTGTCTGAAGTGGGAGCAATTATAATTGTTGGAGGGAATATTTTACATTCTACTAGAGTTATGACTACTACTATTGCCCTTGAGACATCAAGAGGAAACCTTATATTAGCTATGTCATTAGGGATAATTTTAATTTTTATAGCAATTTTATTAAACATATTAGTTGTAATTACAAAACATACTGCAAGGAAGTTTTCTTATGATTAAAGATTTCCCAAAAATTTCCTTAAAGCATGTCAATTTTTTTTTAGAGAAAAAACCTTTTTTTTTCAACTTTTCAACAGTACTTAGTAATTCTGGAATTACAGTTATTGTTGGTCCTAACGGATCAGGAAAAACTTTGTTGTTAAAATTAATCATTGGTTTAATAAAACCTCAAAGTGGAAGAATTTCTCTTGGGGAGGGGGTAAAAAAAATTCGAATTGGATATGTATCTCAAAACATAATTTTTTTAAGAAGGAATGTTTACCAAAATATTGCGTATCCACTGCAAGTTAGGGGACAAAAGAAAAAAGATGTCTTTGAAAGAGTTTCTTATTTGCTTGAGAAATTTGGTTTTGAAGAAAAAAAATCTCTATCTGCAAGAAATCTTTCTGTTGGAAATAAACAATATCTATCAATTATTCGTTCGGTTGCAAATGATCCAAATTTATTAATTTTAGATGAACCAAGTTCAAATTTAGATCACAAATATTCAAAAAAGCTAGAAGATGTTTTGAAAGATGAAAAAGAGAAAGGTAAAAAAATAATTTTAGTTACGCATGATATATTCCAAGCTAAACGTTTGGGTGAAGAAATAATTTTTTTAAAAAATGGAAAAATAGTTGAACAGTCATCCAAAAAAAATTTTTTTTCATCTAATAATAAATTAGTGAAAAAGCTTGTAAGAGGAGATTTGTTTTAATGGCTTTTTATTTTTTTGCTAATTGAAACAAAAAAGCTATGAGTAGTACAAATAAAACATAAAAAATAATAAAAATTACTGGGTTTTCAACTATTTCTTTGTAGATCAAAGTTTGAGTACAAATTATTTCTTGACTGAATGAGTTTATTTCTTTGGTGCAAAGTTCTAAATTTTCGATTGAATCATGTTTTGTATTTGTCACCTAGTCGAATTTTATTTCAAGCTCACCATCAATCTGCTCATCGAGAGCAATGTCTTTTGAAATTATTTTAGCACTAATTTTTATTTTTTGTGAAGAGGATATTTGTGATGATTGTACAGCTGATCTTACTTTCTCTTCTATTAATCGTTGAGAATTAATACCAACGTTTTTTAGAAATTTTCTTAGTGAAATATTTAGTGTTTCTTCATCCATCACTCAAGTAATTCGTGTAACCCATAATACAAGAAATATAATGCAAGTAAAGTGAATAACCACTTTGAGGATGCAAAAATACTTGAAATCTGAAGTTTTTTTAGCCTCTTGGTAGCTACAAATGCAACACAGCATAAGATACCAAGTCCAATAATTGCACCGACGCTTAAATCATAAACTGAACTTCCTGCTACATATAAACCTGTAAGGAATACAACAATTTCAGCTCCCTCTCTAAGTACAGTTAAAAAGACTATTGTTGCAAGAGCTAAAATCGATCCGTTATTTTTTAAGTTTTCTTTTATGATTTTTGCATTGTTTTGTGCTCCGTGGCAATACCAAGCGGTCCAAAATAAAAGGATTGACGCAAAAATTGCTGTAATAGCCTCAACGTAATCAAAATCATTTTGCACAAATTCTTTTGCAACTATTCCCAAAAACAAAGCGGAAAAAACACCTAGTAATGATGATGAAAGAAGAACTAGTTTCTGTTTATTATTTTGAATTAGCAGAAAAGCCATTTGTAAAATCAAATAAATTTCAAATCCTTCTCTAAACCAAACTATAGAAGATCCGGCAAGTCCTGGGGTCATGTTATTTCCTAACTAGATTATAACTATTTCAATATTGTAGTTATGTGTAATAATTATCTTTATTAATAAATTATGATAACGATAATTATTATTAGAAAGAAATTCAAGTAAAAAATTTGATTCTAATATTTTATTATAAATTATGATAGCTTGAGAAAAAATCCCAAGCTATCAATTTATCTACTTTATAGAAATTATTTTTGGTTTTTTGTGATCAGGAACTACTTTCTCTAACTTGATTTTAAGCATCCCATCTTCCATTTCAGCATTTTTTACCTGAACTTCATCTGAAAGAGTAAATTTTCTTAAAAATGATCTATGAGAGATACCCTGATGAATCATTGATATATTAGGTTTTGAGGACTCATTCTCATCCTTTTTATTTGACTGTATACTTAGTTCTCCATCAGAAAGTTGAATTTCAATATCACTTTTGTTAAAGCCGGCTAAGGCCATCTCTATTAGATAATTATTTTCATTTAGCCTCAGAATATTGTAGGGAGGATAACCTGATGAATTACTCTCCAAGCCAAATAATCTATCAAACAGATCGTCAAAGCCAACGGAATAGGGTATAAATTTATTTTTATCAATTGTTGTTAGTGTGTTTTGCATATTATCTCCTTTGTATAAGCAAGATTGATATTATGTATCCCAAAATAGGCGATACATGTTTAATATAATGACAAATTGTCACTATGTCAATATGGCACAGTAACTTTCTTGCCAATTGACGAAACTTCATAAAAATTTATACCGTATTTTTTTTGGTATACTCTCAAATTAGATAATACTTTTTTAACGTAATATCTTGTTTCATTAATTGGAATAGATTCAATCCAATTAATGTATGCTATTTCTTTTTTTCGTGGGTCACCATACCGCCTAATCCAAGTTTTGACCCTGTTTGGTCCAGCATTATAAGCGGCTAGTGATAAAGGTAATGAATTATCAAATCTTTTTAACATTTTATTAATATAGGTTGTGCCAAGAAGAATATTATACTGTGCATTAGTTGTAAGAGCTTTTTTAAAGTATTTAATTTTCAATGATTTCGTTACTTTTTTTGCTGTAAATGGCATTAGTTGCATTAATCCTCTTGCTCCAGCAGAACTACGAGCATTAATTTTAAAATTACTTTCTTGGTGAATGATTGCGTGAATCAGAGCTTTAGTTGATCTAGAATCTTGAAACTTTTCTGGTATTAAATTTTCAATAATTGGATAGCTAAATCTTAATGATGGTTTCTCTAATGATCTCGAAAGTTTTACTAAGATATTCTTATTCTGGTATTTTTTAGCAATCTCTAGTATGAAAAGTTTTTCTTCTCTATTCTTTGAAAGCTGTATTAATTTGTCAAGAAAAGGAATAACTTTCTCACTTTTTTGGCCTGAATCCTTTAGTATTTTAACAACATCAAATAAATCAGATTTATCTAAGAACTTCTTAGTGGCTAACTGTTCTTTTTCAAAATTAAATTTGTCTAATTTTATTGATGCATTTTGACCATAAAAAGTAAATTTATTCTTTGCTGATTCAGTCAGCCATTCATGAACCTCTTTGCTATTTTTTTTATTATCATTTTCAAGTGACAATGCTAACCAATAAGCGGCTTTAGATTTATAATTAATATCTAAGGAATTGTTGAAAACTTTTCTGAAATGTGAAGATGCATTGTTAGAATTTTTCAAGTGCACTAATGCGACCCAGCCTGCTAGCCATTCTGCTTCAGTTCCGGACGGACTACTAATAGGTAAATTATGTTTTTTTAAGATATTATAAGCAAGTGTATAGTTTTTTTTGTTTAAAATCCGTCTAACAATAATTCTTGAATTTATCCACCAATTTCTAACATTTTTAATTTCAGTGGGAGGGTTTAATAATAAATCTGCAGCTGTATCAAGTTTTGCTTTTCTTCTCCATCTCATTCTTTCATAAATTAATCCCGGATCATTTTTAAGTTTAAATGGAACCTGACTTATTAAAGTCTCAACATTCCCAGCTCTTCTACTGAGCCCTAGTCTAGCTTCGCCTAAGGCTCTTAAATCACCTTTTACTCTGTTTAGTGCTCGTCTTGCTGAAGAATATTTTCCTTCAGCCATTAAGCGATCAAATCTTTTCCAGTTATCTTCTTGGTTCCAATAATTTTTGTATTTTTTTATGAAATATTTTTGATCTTTGAATGTTAGGTTCGCATTAACCCAAACATCCTTAATCATTTGAGCCTTTTTGGATTTGTTTTCATTTTTTAGTGAAAATTCCAAAAAATCAATAGCTCCTTTACCAGTCATTGGTGGAAACTTTTCAAACCAATCTATTACATCCTTAGTATTACTTCTCTTAGTTATTGATAGTTCAATTTTTTCAATTATTTTTTTTTGTTCTGGCCAGTTTTGATGTTTGAAAAAAAAATCAACTAAATAATTAAAATTGTGATTACTTCCTGGTCTAATTATATCTAGCCATCTGATGTATGATGAAAGAGCTTTGTTATTATAATCATCAGCAAGTGCAAAAGCTAATGACCAGCTTTGTTTTTTTACTTCTTTAAAAACATCTTCATATAATTTTTTTTTTATTACTGGCTTTGCTAATGGCTTAGGAAGTTCTAAGGCAGATGAACAAACTGGAAAAATTAACAAGAATAAAAAAAAAAACTTGAATCTTAATAAATTTGCTAACATAAAAACATATATTATTTCTTAAAGATGATAAGGCAACAATTTATTGAATTTTAGAAAAATTAAAAGAGAAATAAAATGATTTTTAAAGGATCAATACCTGCAGTTATAACACCATTTGAAGAAAATTTTAAAATTGACTTTGATTCACTTGGCAATCACATTAACTTTCTGATTTCTAAAGGATCTTCGGGTCTGGTTTCGTGCGGGACTACTGGCGAATCTCCAACATTAGACCATGATGAGCACAAAAAAGTTACAGAATTTATTATTAAACAGTCTAAAGGAAAAGTTCCAGTTATGGCTGGATGTGGATCAAACTCTACAAATGAATCTATTGATTTAGTTGACCATGCATACCAATCTGGAGCAAGTTCTGTTCTTCTTGTCTCACCATATTATAACAAGCCAACTCAAGAAGGATTATATCAACATTTTAAAGCAATTTCTGATTCGTGCCCAAAGATTCCAATATATTTGTACAATATTCCGGGAAGATCAGTAGTTAAGATTGATACATCAACTATTAAAAAGCTTGCTAGTCTAAAAAACATTGTTGGTGTGAAAGATGCAACAGGTGATCTTAATATTCCTTTAGAAGTCTACAATGAATGCGGTTCAAATTTTGTTCAACTTTCAGGAGAAGATTCAACATTTTTAGCTTTTCTAATAAGTGGAGGACATGGTTGTATTTCGGTTAGTGCTAATTTGATCCCAGAGATATGTTCAAATATTTACCAACTTTGGGAAAAAAAAAATATTAATGAAGTTATGAAACTAAATCAGAAAATTTTTGAATTAAATAAAGTTTTATTTATGGAAACCAGTCCAGCACCAATTAAATATGCATTAAGCAAATTGAATAAATGTCAAAATATTTTAAGATTGCCCATGGTTCCTATAACTAATGAAACAGAAAAAAGGATAGATAGTGTTATGGAATTTTTAAATCTTAAATAGTCAATAAGTGAGTAAAAAAAAAACTATAATTGAAAATCGAAAAGCTAGGTATAATTATGAGATTAAAGATAAGATTGAGGCTGGGATTGTTCTTAAAGGGAGCGAAATTAAATCCATAAGAAATGGTAAAGTTTCACTTGATGGAACTTACGCTGGTGAAAAAAATGGAGAAATGTGGATATTTAATTTGCATATAGACTTTAGCAACACTAATAAAGATTTTGACTCATCCTTAAAGATAAGACCAAGAAAATTACTTTTAAAAAAAAAAGAAATTAGAAAGTTTTCATTCAAAGTCAAAAATGATGGTTTTACCATTGTGCCATTAAATATTCATTTCAATAAAAAAGGTTTTGCAAAAGTTGAGCTTGGGCTATCTAAGGGAAGAAAAAAATCTGACTTAAGAGAGTACAAGAAACAACAAGATTGGAAAAGAGAAAAAGAAAGATTAACTAAGCTAGTTAAATGATACTTGTAGCAATTGGATCTAATCTAAATTCTAAAAAATTTGGGCCTCCTTTAATGAATTGCATTAAATGCATAAAGATTCTAAAAAAAAAATTTGATGTTTTAAATGTTTCAAATTTATATGAAACTGAGCCGATACCTAAATCAAATCAAGTTTGGTATATTAATGGAGTTGTTAGTATTTCTTCAATTCTTCAACCTATTGGTATTTTAAAAAAGCTTCATTCAATAGAAATGGCATTTGGGAGAGTTAGAAAATACAAAAATGAACCAAGGACTATTGATTTAGACTTGCTTTGTTATAACAATTCTATTTTGAAAAGTTCTGAATTAGTGATTCCTCATCCTAAAATTCATGAAAGGCGATTTGTTTTGCAACCCATTTGCGATATAGATCCAGAATGGATCCATCCAGTTTTAAAGGAAAAAGCAAAAAAATTATTAAAAAATACGATAAAACAGAAAATTTTTTTAAAAAAAGACTTGAATAAAGTATAAAGTAAGATTACAAAACTCAAATGGCTAGAGTTACAACAGAAGATTGTATAACTTCAATCCCAAACAGATTTCAGTTAGTTATTTATGCTTGTAGAAGGGCAAGAGAACTTATGGCTGGAAGTGAGGTAAATGTATCAGTAGATAATGACAAAAATACAGTTATAGCGTTAAGAGAAATAGCTGAAAAAAAGATTGATTTAGTTAAAACATGGAATTCTATAGTTAAAAGTGTTCAAAGATATGAACCAGTTGAAGATAATGATATTGATAATGAGGATGCTACACCATTAAAAGATAATGCTTCTGAAATTTCCTTTGATAATTTTGAAAAGGAAAATGCTTCAGAAAAAAAGAGAAAAAAGATTTATGTGACAGAGTCGGATATACAAAAATTAATTGAAAAAAAGAAAGATTCTGCTCAAGAAGATGAAAATATTGATGGTTCATCTAAAATAAACTCAGAAATAGATGAGTTGAATTCAAAAAAAGATTAAATTGTTTTTTAAAAATTGATTAAAACAAAAAAAAACATTTTAAATTATCTTCGTTTGTCATAAAATTTTTATGTGTTAAGACAAGTTGAACTTATTGAAAAAGTAAAATCATACGATCCTTTTGTTGAGGAAAAACTTTTGAACAAAGCGTATGTTTTTTCTATGAAAGCTCATGGGAGTCAAAAAAGGGAATCGGGTGACCCTTATTTTTCTCATCCTGTTGAAGTTGCTGGTATTTTAGCAGACTTGAGATTTGATTTTAAGACAATTATAACAGCTTTGCTTCATGATGTTGTTGAAGACACTTATTGTTCAATTGAGGATATTAAAAAAAATTTTAACGAAGAGATAGCTTTATTAGTTGATGGAGTTACAAAGCTTTCTAAACTGGAGGGAAGATCTGACAAGTTCAATCAAGCTGAAAACTTTAGAAAGTTGTTACTTGCTACTTCTCAAGATATTAGGGTCCTACTTGTTAAGTTGGCTGATAGATTACATAATATGAGAACAATTCAATTCATAAAAGATGAAGATAAAAAATTTAGAATATCAAAAGAAACATTGGAAATTTATGCTCCTATTGCTGAAAGAATGGGAATGCAAG
>CAYYMX010000021.1:0-5482 GCA_964473045.1 uncultured Alphaproteobacteria bacterium
ATGTTATTCGATATGTACAAAGTAAATATGGAAAGTCAAATGTAGCTCAAATAATTACTTTTGGATCATTCCAGGCAAGAGCTGCTTTAAGAGATGTTGGAAGAGTACTTCAGCTCCCTTTAAAACAAGTTGATGAAATTTGCAAAATGATTCCATATAACCCTTCTCAACCAATAAGTCTAAAAGAATTTGTAAGTGATGATCAAAAAATAAAAAAAATTATTAAAGATGATTTTAATATAAAAAAACTCTTTGAAATTTCAATAAATCTTGAGGGTCTTTTAAGACATGCATCAACGCATGCTGCTGGAATAGTTATTTCTGATAGAAAATTAGATGAAATTTTACCTCTTTATAAAGATCCTAAATCTGATTTTCCAGTGACACAATTTTCAATGAAGTATGTTGAAAAAACTGGATTAATTAAATTTGACTTTTTAGGTTTAAAAACCCTTACAGTTATTAAGGAAACATGTAAATATTTATCTGCTAGGTCAAAAAAAATTGATATAGATAATATTCCTTTGGACGATTCTAAAACTTTTAATTTATTAAGAAAAGGATTGACCACAGGTGTGTTTCAGCTTGAAGGTCAAGGTATGAGAGAAACCCTTACAAAAATTCAGCCAGATAGATTTGAAGATCTTATTGCTATAGTTTCCCTATATAGGCCAGGACCAATGGAAAATATTCCTACTTATATTAGAAGAAAAAAAAGCAAAGAAAATTATGAGTATATTCATCCAAATATAAAAAATATATTAGACGAAACCTACGGTATTATGGTTTATCAAGAACAAGTGATGCTTATTGCTCAAAAAATAGCAGGTTTTAGCCTTGCTAAGGCTGACTTACTTAGAAGAGCCATGGGGAAAAAAATTAAATCAGAAATGACTGCCCAAAAAATGAATTTTGTAAATGGATGTGAAAATAATGGGGTAAATAAAAATAATGCAATTGAATTATTTGATAAAATAGAAAAATTTGCAGGTTATGGTTTTAATAAAAGCCATGCAGCTGCTTATGCTATGATTGCCTATCAAACTGGGTATCTAAAGTCTAATTATCCTCTTGAGTTTATATGTTCATTAATGAATTGCGATATTAATAATTCTGAAAAAATTTCAGTTTATTGTAATGAGATTAGAAAGTTCGGATATTCTATTTTTAAGCCTGATATTAATTTTTCTGATGTTCATTTTAAAGTGGTGTATGAAGGTGAAAATGTTAAAGGAATTAATTTTGGATTAAGTGCAATTAAGAATGTAGGGGAAACATCTGTTTATGATTTAGTTTCCGAAAGAAAAAAAAATGGAAAATTTAAAAACTTAAAAGATTTGCTTCAAAGAGTTAGTAATTCAGTTATGAACAAGCGAGTTTTTGAAGCATTAATTGATTCTGGATCATTAAATTCAATTGAAGGTAACCAAAATTTTTTAGAAAAAAATGTAGAAAAAATAATTAATTATAATACTCATTTTCACAAAAATAACTTTCAGAATCAGTCAAATCTATTTGAAGGTTTTACTGATAATATAGAGGAATTTGATTCAAGTGAGTTTAAGCATTGGGACATAAATAAAAAGTTATCTAAAGAAATAGAGGCATTTGGGTTCTATTTGTCAAAACATCCTGTTAAATATTTTGAAAATCTTTTTAATAAAAAACAAATAAAAAAACTTTCCGATTTAACAGATTCTCATTTTGAAAGAAAGACTGATAAGCCTTTTGATTGTCTTGTAGTTGTTAATAATTTTAAAGAAAGAGTTTCAAAAATTGGTAAAAAGTATGCTTTTATAAATTTTTCTGATGAAACAAATAACTTGGAATGTATTTGTTTTTCTGAAGTTCTTGAAAAGCAAAGTGCAATGCCAAAAATGGGTGAAATTTATTTAATTAAGCTATTTTTACAAAAAATGAAAGATACGGAAAGGTTTGTTGTAAGTAAAATGACTAGAGTAGATAATCAAAGAAATAATAAATTAAGTTATTTAGTTAGTATAGATTCAAAAAAAATAAATCTAGAAGTATTAACAGATTTTTTTAGTAGCTTTGATTCTGGAGAGAATGAATTAATTTTTAAATTTCATCATTTAAAGCATGAAATTATAATTAAAAGTAGTAAAGGTTATAATATAAATATTGATTTCATTAACAAATTAGAAAGTATTGATGGAATTAATTCCATAGCTAAATTTAATTAAAAAATATCTTGAATTTTTTTGCTGAAAATGTATTTTACATAAACTTAATTTCAAACACGTAATATCTCTGGTGATCTATTTTTACGTGTATGTATAACCGGAGGAGCTATGATTAAGATTACTATTAAAGAACTCATGGACGCTGGGATTCACTTTGGTCATAGAACCAATAGATGGAACCCTAAGATGAGTGAATATATCTTTGGACATAGAAGTGGAATACACATAATTGATCTCCAAAAAACTTTAATTTTCTTTAAAGAAGCCTTAAAAGTTTTAGATGATTATGCTTCACAAAATAAAAACATTCTTTTCGTTGGAACAAAAAGACAAGCATCTGATCTTATTGAGAAATATGCACTTGAGTGTGATCAATATTTTATTAATAAAAGATGGTTAGGTGGAATGATAACAAATAGGGATACAATACAAAAAACCTAGAGGACATTTTATTAAATAAAGCTAATTCATATACTAAAAAAGAAACTCTAAAATTTGAAAATACTGTTGAAAAACTTAATAAAGCACTTGGTGGAATTAAAAATATGAATGGAAAACCTGATTTATTATTTATCATTGATACTAATAAGGAAATAATAGCAGTAAAAGAAGCTAATAAAATGGGTATTCCTATTGTTGCAGTAGTTGATTCCAACTCTAACCCTGAAGGGATTGATTACCCAATTCCAGGAAATGATGATGCAATTAGATCTATTGAATTGTACTGTAGCTCAATTGCAGAAACTATAAAAGGCTCTCTTAAAAAAACTAAACCTGTTGAAAAATCAAGTTAAGAAAATTAAAACAAATTTTATCATATGGTATTAAAGTCTTCAGAAATTAAAATACTCAGAGATAAAACAGGAGCTGGCATGATGGATTGTAAGAAAGCTCTTGAAGAAACATCAGGTAATATTGAAAAAGCTATAGAGTGGTTAAGAAAAAATGGTATTAATACTGCTCAAAAAAAATTATCCAGAGATGCATCAGATGGTTTAATTACTGTGAAAGTAAAAAAGGATAGCGGAATAATCATAGAAATAAATGCAGAGACAGACTTTGTTGCAAGAAATGAGTACTTCCAAGAGTTTTGCAAACAAATTTCAGAAGTTGCTTTAGAAAAAAAGATAAGAAATATCAATGACCTGCTTGAGTTTAAATCCAAAGACTCCAAACTTAATATTAAAGATGAAGTTACTAACATTATTTCTAAACTTGGTGAAAATATAATAGTAAAAAGATTAAAGCTTCTAAATAATAACAACTCGTTTTTCCAAAAATATCTTCATAATTCGGTTAATGAAGATTCTGGTAAAATTGGCGTTTTACTTGGTTTTGAATGTTCTACCAAAAATGAACTGGTTGATGAATTTTCTAAAAATATTGCAATGCATATAGCTGCATCTGAGCCAAGATCACTTACCAAAGAAAAACTAGACAAAAAAATAATTGAGTCTGAAAAATCAATTTACAAAGAACAATTAATTAATTCTGGAAAGCCTGATGAAATAATTGATAAAATTGTTTTAGGAAAATTAAACAAATTTTTTGATGAAGTTTGCTTAATGGAACAATATTTTGTGATGGATAATAAAACAAAAATTAATGATTGTATTAAAAATTTTAATAAAGAAAATAATTTGGATTTTAAAATTCAGGATTATTGTATGTTTAAACTAGGACAAATATAAAAATATTGTAATTTTGGAAAATTTTATAAAAAAACATATTATGCTAAAACTTTCTGGAGAAGCATTAATGGGTACTAAAGACTTTGGTATAGATTTAACCGCAATAAGCTCGATAACAGACCAGATAGCGAATATTCATACAAAGGGTACTAAAATTTCTATTGTTGTGGGTGGAGGAAATATTTTTAGAGGAATTTCTGGTTCTTCATCTGGGATGGATCGATCTTCAGCTGACTATACTGGTATGATGGCTACTATAATAAATTCTTTAATACTTCAAAACTCAATTGAGCAAAGAGGTATAGATACAAGAGTTTTATCGGCTATAAAAATGGATACTGTTTGTGAACCTTACATAAGAAGACGTGCAATTAGACATGTTGAAAAAAATAGGATTGTTATTTTTGCAGCTGGAACAGGAAATCCTTTTTTTACAACTGATACAGCCGCTGCTTTAAGAGCCTCTGAAATGAAATGTGATGTGCTTTTTAAGGCTACGAAGGTTGATGGTATTTATAATTGTGACCCAAAGAAAAATAAGAATGCAAAAAAATTCTCCAATTTAACTTATGATGATGTTATTAATAAAAACTTAAAGATTATGGATACTTCATCAATATCACTATCAAAGGAAAACAATATTCCTATTGTAGTATTTTCTTTATTTGAAAAAAATTCACTGGAAAAGGTCGTTGAAGGGAAAGGATCTTATACAATAATAGATAAGTAAATTAAATGAGTATTGATTTAAAAACATACGAAGACAAGATGATTAAAGCAACTGAAATTCTAAAAAGAGATTTTTCTGGTTTAAGAACAGGAAGAGCGTCACCATCTCTACTTGACCCTATTTCAGTTGAAGCATATGGATCAAAAGTTCCAATAAATCAGGTATCAAATATAAGTGTTCCTGAATCTAGATTAATTACCGTACAAGTTTGGGACGAAACATTAATTAGTTCTGTTGAAAGCGCAATTCGATCTTCTGAACTTGGATTAAACCCTATGGTAGAAGGAAATTTGATTAGGATTCCCATCCCAGAATTGTCTGAGGAGAGAAGAAAAGAAATTGTTAGAATTGCTTCTAAATATGCAGAAGATTGTAAAGTTGTAATTAGAAATATAAGAAGAGAAGCGATGGAAGAAATTAAAAATACTGAAAAAAACAAAGAAATTTCAAATGATGAGTCTTTTCAATTTTCTGAAGATGTTCAGAAGATTACGGATAAATTAACTTCCAATGTAGATCAACTTTTTAGTGAAAAGGAAAAAGATATTATAAAAGTTTGATGTCTTTGCAAAAAAAAAACAATAAAAGCCTACCAAACCATGTAGCATTTATAATGGACGGAAATAGAAGGTGGGCTAAAAAAAACAACCTTTCTATACTTGATGGCCATAGAATGGGCGCTGAAGTCATAAAAAGGATTGTAAAAAAATCTCTTAAATTAAAAATTAAATATCTTACATTTTTTAGTTTTTCCACTGAAAATTGGAATAGAAGCCAAAATGAAGTAAGTGATTTACAAAATTTACTAAAATTTTTCTTAGATTCAGAAATTTCTAATTTTATTAAAAAAAAAATAA
>CAYYMX010000021.1:5509-17741 GCA_964473045.1 uncultured Alphaproteobacteria bacterium
GAAAAATTTGATTTGCCAATTAAAAAAAAATTACTTGAATTTGAAGAAAAAACGTCAAAGTTTTCTACTCTTTTCTTTGTTTTAGCTTTGGGATACGGTTCAAGAAGTGAGATTATAAATGCTATTAAAAAAATTAATTTCTCTAAGATTAAGCATATTAAAGAAATGGATATTTCATCTAATTTAATGACCAGAGAATTTCCTGATCCAGATTTAGTAATTAGAACATCCGGAGAAAAAAGACTTTCAAACTTTTTGTTGTGGCAAATTGCTTATTCTGAATTATACTTTACTAAAACATTGTGGCCTGATTTTAATACTCAAAGGTTTCAAATGGCAATTAATGACTATATTCAAAGAAAAAGAAGGTTTGGTGGAGATTGAAAATTAAAAATTTAAATGTACGTCTATCTTCGTCACTTTTCTTATTTGTAATACTTTTTTTTTTAATATTTTCTAATAAGGCTTTGTTTCTTGTTCTTTTACACTCTCTTTTATTTTTAACTTTGTGGGAGTATATTCGGTTAATAAGATATAAATTTAATGCAACAAAGTTAAATATTTCAGGCAATTTTTTTTTAAGTAGACAAAAGATAAATTCTTATGATTATATGATAATTTTTTTGATTGTCTGTCTTAATATATTTTTTTTTACATATGGTTACTCTTTTCATGAATATTTTTTGGCAATCATATTTATAGTTTTATTTTGTCTTTTTCTAATTTCTTTCAGTCTTTTAGAAATATTAGGTTTAATATATTTTTCTGCTCCGTTTTTTTTTTTGATGCATTATAAAGTTAATTATGATTTTTCATACTTTGTTCTTTTTGTTGTTTTTTTTTCAATTTTTACTGATTCGGGGGCTTATATTTTTGGAAATTTATTTGGTGGAAAAAAACCATTTAAATCAATTAGTCCAAATAAGACAATTTCTGGTTTTTTTGGAGGGATAATTTGTCCAATAATTTTCTGTCATTTTTTTTATTATGACTCTCTTTTATATCTTGATTACATAAAATTGATTTTATTTTCTTTTTTAGTTCAATTTGGTGACTTAATTGAATCATATTTTAAAAGAATTTGTTTTGTAAAAGAAAGTAGTAATTTAATTCCTGGACATGGCGGAATTTTAGATAGATTAGATGGTGTTTTTTTTTTAATTTCTATGGTTTCTATTTTAAATGTTCTAGGTTTTAATTTTTTCTTTATAAGATAGTATCTAACAATGAGAAAAAAAATTACTATTTTAGGTTCAACTGGTTCAATTGGTGATTCCACACTTGATATAATAGCAAACCATCATGATAAATATGAGTTAGTTGGATTATGTATAAACAAAAATTATAAAAAGTTATATAAACAAGTTTTAAAATTTAAACCTAAATTTGTTTGTATCAATGATAAAAAGTCATTTTCTGAATTTAAAAAAATAAATTCT
Organism: uncultured Alphaproteobacteria bacterium; assembly: GCA_964473045.1. Lineage (GTDB taxonomy): Bacteria > Pseudomonadota > Alphaproteobacteria > Methylaequorales > Methylaequoraceae > CAYYMX01. The sequence continues at coordinate 6,949 of CAYYMX010000021.1, forward strand.
TTAAATAGTCTTAAAGTTTTAAATGGAGGAGAGTCTTTAACTGAAATTTTTGATTTTGAGACAAACTTAATTGTAGCTGCTATTACTGGAGCTGCTGGACTTTTGCCTGTTGTTAAGGCAGCACAAATGGGAATTTCTATAGCTCTGGCTAATAAGGAAAGTTTGGTTTGTTCTGGATCATTAATCACATCAATAGCAAGGAAGTCTGGGGCATCTATTCTGCCAGTAGATTCTGAACATAATGCTATTCATCAAGTTTTGGATGAAAAAAATAAAAATATGGTTTCAAAATTAATTTTAACTGCATCAGGCGGACCCTTTCTTGAAAAAAAAATTAATGAGATGAAAAACATTACTCCTAATGAAGCAATTAAACATCCGAATTGGTCTATGGGTAAAAAAATATCGGTTGATTCTGCAACAATGATGAATAAAGGGTTAGAACTAATTGAGGCTCATTTTTTATTTGAAATACCCCACAATAAAATTGAAATAGTAATACATCCCGAGTCAATCATTCATTCTTGTGTTGAATATTCTGATGGTTCAATCTTGTCACAAATGGGTAATCCTGATATGCGAGTTCCAATTGCGTATACTCTAGCTTATCCTGATAGAATTAACACTTGCGTTGAAAAATTAAAACTATCAAGTATAAAAAAACTAACTTTTATGGAACCTGATTATGAAAAGTTTCCGTGCTTAAAACTTGCGTATAATGCATTAAAAACGCAAAAGAGTGCTCCTACAGTACTTAATGCATCTAATGAAGTTGCTGTTGAGGCTTTTTTAAATGAAAAGTTAAAATTTTTGTCAATTTCTAGTATTGTTGAAGAAACGTTAAATAGAGCTTCTATTTCTAGTATCAATAGTATAAAAGATGTATTAGAAATTGATAAAGAGTCCAGAATAATATCTAATGAACTAATTAATTCAGGAAATTATTAATAATTTTAATGTTCTTTTATAATGTTTGAAACCCTAGTAAATAGTATTATCCCATTTCTAGTAATTTTAACTATTCTTGTCTTTGTTCATGAGTTAGGTCACTATTTAGTTGCACGTTACAATGGTGTTAAAGTGGATGTATTTTCAATTGGTTTTGGCAATGAAATTTTTGGTTTTAATGATAGTCATGGTACTCGTTGGAAATTTTCACTTATACCACTTGGTGGATATGTAAAAATGCATGGTGATGCTGATGAGGCAAGTACTAAATTGCAAAAAAATAATGTCAACCAAAATTTTTCATTTTATCATAAAACCCTTTTGCAGAGATCGTTAATACTTTTTGCAGGACCTGCTGCAAATTTTTTTTTTTCATTTTTTGTTTTAATTTTTATTTATATTTTTTATGGCTACATGGATAATAAGCCTCTTATAAGTGAAATAGAGAAAGGAGGAGAGGCAGAAATTGCAGGTTTGAAAGTTGGAGATTTAATTGTTGAGGCAAATGAAAAGTTGGTGCCAGATTTAATTTCATTACGAGAAATAATAACTAAGCATGATCATTCGGAAATTAAATTAACTATAAATAGAAATAATAAGCTTAGTGATTTTGTTGTGGGTATAAAAAACAATAAAATTGGTATTAAGGGAACTGTTGAAAATAAAAAACTTTCTTTTTTAAATTCATGCAGTAAATCAATAGAACAAATCTATTATTTTATTAAAATAACACTATTTGGTATTTTTGAAATGTTTACTGGTTCTCGGGGAACTGAAGATCTTGGAGGGCCTATAAGAATTGCCGAACTTGCTGCTGAATTTTGGAGTAAAGGACTTCAAGATACTTTGTGGTTAATGATGATAATATCTTTAAATTTAGGCTTAATAAATTTATTTCCAATACCTATGCTTGATGGTGGTCACTTAATGTTTAATTTATTTGAGTTTTTAAATGGGAAACCCTTAAATGAAAAGGTACTTGAGATTTTTCATACAATTGGATTCGTGTTACTTTTATCACTTATGTTTTATGCAACTTATAATGATATTTCTCGTTTTTTTGAGTGAGATTAATTATGAAAAATAAAAACGTTATTGTTATTTTTTTTTTCATTTCTTTTTTGAATTTATATTCATACGCTAAGGCTAACTCTCCAGGTACACCTTCATCAAGTTATAATTCTAATTATTATCACAAAAATTTAGATAAAAAAAAGATTGTTCTTGAACAAAGTTTTTCTTCACCTTACATAGAAATAGTTGTTCAAGGAAATAATAGATTGGAGCCAGCAGTGATCATAAGAGATGCTGAGGTAGATTTAATTACAAATAATGACGAAAAGAGTCTTAGTTTAGCTTTAAAAAATTTGTACAAGACTGGATATTTTGAAGATGTAAAAATATATAAGCAAAATAATGTTATTTATTTTAATGTTAAAGAAAATCCAATTATTGACCAAGTTTCTATTGAGGGAAATAATGAAATTAATGATGAATTAATTCTTCAAGAAATAGATTCCAAAAGTAGAAATGTTTTTTCATCAGACAAAGTCAAATCTGATGTAAAAAAAATTCAAACTTTGTACAAAAGACAAGGATTTTTTTCTACTTTTGTTGAACCAAAATTTATTAAATTAACAGAAAATAGGGTAAATTTAGTTTTTGAAGTTTTAGAAGGTAGAGAAGCTACAATAAGAAAGATTAATTTTATAAATAATAAGGTTTTTTCTGATTCAACGTTAAGAGATGTGATTTCTTCATCTGAATATCGGTGGTATGAATTCTGGGGATCTGGTGACAAATTTGACCAAGATAGGATTAATTATGATAAGGATTTACTCAAAAAATATTATTTTGATAATGGATATATAGACTTTGAGATTGTATCAGTAAATTCTAGTCTTGTTAACAATAGAAAAGATTTTGTAATAAATCTTACAATTTTTGAAGGTAAAAGATATAGAGTTAGTGATGTGAAGTTTAAGTCAGCTATAAGAAATATAAAAAAGATTGATTTGGATGATTTAATTTTATTTAGTGCAGGGGATTGGTTTAGTTCAGAAGATGTTGATAAAAGTGCGCAAAATATTACTGAGAAAGCTTCAGAATACGGTTTTGCATTCGTAGATGTAATACCGCGAATTAAAAAAAATAAAAAAGGAACTGTAAGTGTTTTATTTGATGTTATTGAAGGAAATAAGATTTATATAGATAGAATTAATATAACTGGAAACTTAAAAACAAAAGATGAGATTCTTCGAAAAGAATTAGAACTTGTGGAAGGTGATGCATTTAATCTTGTGAAACTTCGTCAAAGTGAAAAAAACCTTAACTCATTAGGACTTTTTGATAATGTCTCATTGAATTTTAGGGGGGCAAATGATACAAATAAATCTAATATTGACGTTGAAGTTTCTGAACGGTCAACTGGAGAATTTTCAGTTGGTGCAGGTTTTTCTTCATTAGATGGTGCTCTTGGAAACATTGGGATTAAGGAATCCAATTTATTTGGAGAAGCAAAGGAATTATCTTTAGACCTAGGTATATCCACCAGAAAATCTAGTATAGATCTGTCTTATACAGACCCATACATTTTTAATCGAGATTTAGCTGGGGGAATAGATATTTATGATATAAGAAAAAATAATAAAGCATACAGTGGCTATAAGCACAATTTATTAGGTTTCAAACTTCGTTCAGGATATGAAATAATTGATGATTTAAGGCATTTTTCTAGTTATGCTTTAAGAAGAGATAAAATTCATGATATTGACAATAGTACATCTATTTATATCAAAGACCAAGAGGGCAAACGTATAACTTCAGTTATAGGTCAAGCATTACAATATGATAAACTAAATGATCGAATGAATCCTACTGATGGATACCGTTTAAGATTTGATGTTGATTACTTTGGACTAGGTGGAGATTCTGAGCATTTATTGGCAGAATTTAAAGTTGCCAACTTTTGGAGAATAACCGATGGACTTACTCTTGCTAACTTTGTTGAAGGGGGTCATCTAATGTCAATAAAGGAAATAAAAATTAATGATCGATTTTTCTTTAGTGGAGAACGTGTTAGAGGTTTTAAGAACCATGGAATAGGGCCAAGAGATACCGATACATCAGATGCTTTAGGTGGTGAAACTTATTATTTAATTAGAAATGAACTTAATTTTCCAATGGGTTTACCAGAAGAGTTAGGAGTTAGCGGAATATTGTTTACTGATGTTGGAACCTTATATGATACTTCTAGTTCTGCTCCGTCGGTGAATGATGTGGATTCATTAAGGATTTCAGCTGGATTGGGAATCAATTGGTTATCTCCATTTGGCCCAGTGAAAATTTATCTTTCCACCGCAATAAAAAAAGAAAAATATGATAAGACCGAGATTTTTAGATTTAGTTTTGGTACAACATATTAAATATTATATTTGAAAGGATTCTTATGAAAAATTTAATTTTGTTTTTAACTTTTGTTGTAACTTTATCATTCTACACTAGGCCTATTTTAGCTCAAGAAAAAGGCGAGAAGGCAATAGATTTAAAAAAGATTGATAAGGTTACAGATATAGATACTAATGACTTTCTTGCTCGTGTCGGAGTTGTGGATATGAAAAGAATTCTTAGCCAATCTAAGGCCTACCAAACCTTGGTTGATCAATTTGAAGAAATAAGAAGAAAACACAGAAATAATATTACAAAGCAAGAAGATCAAATAAGAGATGAAGAAAGTGATCTAATTAAGCAAAAAAATATTTTGTCTAGTGAAGTTTATACAGAAAAAGTTAAAAAACTTAATAAAAAAATCAATGAACTTAAAACTAAACAGTCTCAAGAAACAAAAAAATTTGAAATTTCATTTGAAAAATCAACAAATAAAATACAAGGAGCATTGGTTGATGTTTTATCAATAATTGCTAATGAAGCGAATCTCAATCTAGTTTTAGCTAAAAATCAAGTTATATTGGTTGGTAAGAAGATTGATATAACAGATAAGGCTGTAGTTGAACTCAACAAAGTTCTCCCTAAAATTTCATTAGGTGATTAAATTCAGGTAAAAAATTGGTAGACAGTAGTTTTTACAAAAATTATGGACCATACAGTCTTTCTGATCTTGCTTTGAAGCTACAATGCGAATTCATGGGTTGTAAAAACTTTAAGATTTTTGATATTGCAACATTAGATGATGCTAAAGAAAATGAAATAAGTTTTTTTTCAAGTAATAAATATTTTTCTTCACTTAATGATACGAAAGCTAGTGTTGTAATATTACAAAAAAAATATGCAAACTGTTCTGAAAAAAATTATTTAATTTCTGATGAGCCAAAATTTTTAATGGCTGAGGTTGCATCAATTTTTTATCCAAATTCAGATTATCAGAATTTCTATTTTGAAAAGAAAAATATAAAAACTAAATTTGATAATTCTGTTAGGATTTCTAAGAACTCAGTAATCCATAAAACGGCATCAATTGATAAAAATAGTTGTGTGGGTTCAAACACAATTATTGGTCCAGGTGTTGTTTTAGGAAGAAATTGTATAATTGGTGACAATGTTTCAATCTATTTTTCTAAAGTTTCCAAAAATGTTAAAATATATCAGGGATGCAAAATAGGTGGTGAAGGTTTTGGTTTTTCAATAAGAAAAGGTGTTTTTAAAAAAATTCCACAGTTAGGTAGAGTTTTAATTGATGAGAACGTTGAGGTAGGTTGTAACTCTACAATAGATAGAGGTTCTATTGGCGATACTGTAATAAAAAAAAATACAATGATTGATAATTTAGTTCATATTGGTCACAATGTTAAAATTGGAAAAAATTGTATAATAGCGGCTATGACTGGCATTTCTGGAAGTACTACTATTGGTGATTATACAATTATAGGTGGCCAAGCTGGTATTAGTGGCCATTTAAAAATTGGTAATAATGTTAAAATAGCTGCTAAAAGTGGAGTAATGAAAGATATTAAGGATGGTGGTTCAGTAGGTGGTTATCCAGCGCGAAACATTATTGACTGGCATAGAACCTCAGTTTTAAATAAAAAGAGATTAAGGAATGAATTCAAAAAGTGAAATAGATATAGAAAAAATTAAAGAACTAATTCCTCATAGGTATCCGTTTTTATTGATTGATAAACTTAAGGATATTGTTCCATTTGAAAGTGCTGTTGGCATTAAAAATGTGACTTTTAATGAAAATTACTTTCAAGGACATTTTGAATCTAAATCTGTTATGCCTGGGGCTTTGATTATAGAATCAATGGCTCAATCTGCTGGTACTTTGGTTATGTTTAGTCTAAAAAAAAATTATAAAAATATGGCAGTTTTCTTGTTAACTGTAGATAAAGCTAAATTTAGGAAGCCAGTTTGTCCGGGAGATACACTTAGAAATGAGGTAAAGAAAAAAAAAAATATAAAAAATATTTGGAAATTTAGCTGTCACTCTTATGTAGAAAAAACTTTAGTTGCTGAAGCTGAAGTTTCTGCAATCTTAAACGAAGGCTAATTGTAATAATTTGTAATCTTTTATTATTTGTTTATTAGTTTTAATTTGTGTAAACATATATCATGATACATAATAGTGCAATTGTTGAGTCTGGTGCTAAAATTGGTAAAGGAATTTCAATTGGCCCTTATACTTATATAGGAAAAAATGTAAAGCTCGGAAATAACTGCAAAATTCATAGTAATGCAGTGGTTGATGGCAATGTTGACATAGGAGATGAATGCGAGATTTTTCCTTTTAGTTCTATTGGAACTGTGCCACAGGATTTAAAATACAAAGGTGAAATAACTAAGGTTGTAATAGGTAAAAAATGTAAAATTCGCGAATATGTTACAATAAATCTTGGGACATTAGGTGGAGGAGGAATAACTAAAATAGGTAATAATTGCTTATTAATGATTGGGACGCACATTGCCCATGACTGTTCAATTGATGATAATGTAATTTTTGCTAATCATTCAACCTTAGCCGGTCACGTAGTTATAGATCAAAATGTTGTTGTTGGGGCTTTAAGCGCCATACATCAATTTACTAGAGTAGGTGAAGGAGCAATGATTGGAGGGATGTCGGGTGTAACGGCAGATGTTATACCTTTTGGAACAGTTGTCGGTAATAGAGCAAAATTGTCAGGTTTAAATATAATAGGTTTGAAGAGAAAAAATTATAAAAAAGATGAAATTTCTGAACTAAGAAAGGTGTTTAAATTTATATTTTTTGAAAAAAAAAGAACTTTTAAATTAAGGGTAAATGAAATAATTAATTGTAATTACAGATACTACACTGTTCAAAAACTAATAAACTTTTTGTCGGAAGAAACTGATAGATCTTTTTGTCTTCCCTAATAGTTAACAATGAAAAAAATAATTCTTTTAGCAGGAAGTGGAGATTTACCAAAATTACTTATTGATTCTTTTCTTAAAAAAAAAATAGATTTTTTTTCATTAATTTTTGAAAAAAACTTATGTAGCAATTATGTTAAAAAATATAATTATAAAGTTATTAATTTTGGAAAAATTGTTTCTGAACTTAAAAAATTAAAGTCGCTGGGTTTTTGTAATCTTGTAATGGCTGGTGCCATTAAAAGGCCAAGTGTTTTTGATATTAAACCTGATATAAATAGTTTAAAGTTGCTACCTAGTTTTGCTAAAAGATTAATTCAAGGAGGGGATAATAATATTTTAGCATATGCTATTAAACATTTAGAAAAGGTTGGTTTTTGTGTTCTTAAATTAAATAAATTACTTCCTGAATGTTTTTTAGGCAATGGAAATAGTACAAAAAATAAAATTTCTAAAACCGTCATGAATGATATTAAAAAAGGAAGACAAATCTTAGATAACAATTCTAAATTCGATATTGGACAATCAGTAATCATTCAACAGGGAAATGTAATTGGTATCGAGGCTGTTGAAGGTACTGATAATTTAATAATTAGATCTAGCAAATTTTTTTTAAATAGAGAAAAAGCAACGTTAATTAAATTAACAAAATTAAATCAAGATTTAAGAGCAGATCTACCAACTATTGGAATTAAAACAGTAATTAATTGTAAAAAATATGGATTAGGTGGAATTGCCTTCTCTGCACAAAAAACAATTTTTTTAAGGAAGGACAGCATTATTGATTATTGTAATAAAAATAAATTATTTTTATTTGGTGTCTAAATGAAGATTGTAATAATAACTACTGAGCCATCAGGTGATTTTTTAGGATACAATTTAATTAAAACTTTTAAAAAAAAATATCCAGCAATTTTATTTTCTGGAGTTGGTGGAAACTTAATGGAATCTCAAGGCTTTAAATCTTGGTTTTCAATAAATGAATTTAGTTCAATCGGTATTTTTGAAGTTTTATTAAAGCTTTTTAAATTTCTAAGAATTTTAAGAATTGTAGAAAAAAAAATTAGAATTTTTGAACCTAACATTATTATTACTATAGACTCACCTAGTTTCAATTATCGACTAATAAAGAATATTCAGGATTTGCGTAAAAATAATAAAACTAAGATATTTCATTATGTAGCTCCAACTGTATGGGCATGGAAGTCATATAGGGCAAAAATTTTTTCAAATCTTTATGATGCTTTATTTACACTTTTTGATTTTGAGCCAAAATATTTTATTAAACATGGTCTTAGATCAAAGTTTGTAGGTCATCAGATTTTTTATAAAAAACAACCTATTAAAAAAAAGAAAAAAAAAATTTGTTTTTTACCTGGTTCGAGAAAGGTTGAAATTAAAAACAATCTAAATTTACTAAAACAAATTATTGATGATGCTTCAAGAATTTATCATGATTTTAATTTTTATATACTTTGTTTTGAAGAGCATGAAAATATAATAAAAAAAAAAATTGATAATTCAAAAATAAATTTAATTTACAAGCAAAATGAAAAACAAAAGGTTTTAAGTGAATCATTTTTAGCAATTGCTGCTTCTGGAAGTGTTACATTGGAACTAGCAAAATATTTAACACCTATGATAGTTGTTTATAACACTCACTTTATAACTAAAGTTATAATAAAACTATTTGTTAAAGTTAAATTTGCATCAATAGTTAATATTTATTTTAACAAAGAAGTAGTTCCTGAGTTTCTTTTTGAGGATTTTAATAATGCAAATGTAATGAATGAAATTAAGAATCTTATGTTTGATAAAGAACAAAGAAGGTTACAAATAAAATATTTGAAAAAGTTTTCGGAAAAAATGCAAAAAAAGGAGAATCCATCAGACTTAATTCTAGATGAAATTGAAAGAATCACAAAATTTTAATCAATTTTACCTAAAAATATTTCCTCATTGTTTTTTCTGTTTTCAATATCTTGAAAGTCTCTTTTTTTTTCTCCTGTATAAAGTTGTCTTGGTCTTGATATTTTAGTTGATTTTATTTCTGTCATTTCTTTCCATTGAGAAATCCAACCAACAGTTCGTGCTACTGCAAAGATAACAGTAAACATAGATTCTGGTAACCCTAGTGCTTTAAGAATAATACCTGAATAAAAATCAACATTTGGGTATAGTTTTTTTTTCTCAAAATAACTATCGTTAAGAGCAATTTCTTCTAATTTAGTTGCTAGTTTGAATAATGGGACGTTAAAATTATCTACTTCTTTTAATAAATTGTGACAATATTTTCTTAGTACATTTGCACGTGGATCATAATTTTTGTAAACTCTGTGGCCAAATCCCATTAGCCTAAAAGGGTCATTTTTATCTTTGGCTTTGTTTATAAATTCTTTTATATTTTCCTCTTTGTCAATTTGATACAGCATTCTAATTACTGATTCATTTGCTCCTCCATGAGCAGGCCCCCAAAGCGATGCTACACCTGCAGCAACGCATGCAAAAGGGTTTGCTCCTGATGAGCCGGCAATTTTTACTGTTGACGTTGATGCATTTTGTTCATGGTCTGCATGTAAAATTAAGAGTTTGTCTAATGCATCAATTCTTGCTTTGGAGGGCTTATATTCGCCACAAGGAGTAGAAAAAAGCATATGTAATAAATTTTGAGAATAACTATGTTCATTCTTTGGATAAATAAATGGTTGTCCTAGGGAATATTTATATGCCATTGCTGCTATCGTTGGTAATTTAGCTAGCAATCTACTTATAGCAACCCATTTTCCTTCTATTGATGAAAAGTCATGTGTTTCATCTGAATAAAAAGATGATAAAGCGCCTACTATACCTACCATTACTGCCATTGGATGTGAGTCTCTTCTAAAACCACTATAAAATCTAAGTATTTGTTCATGAAGCATGGTATGGTGAGTGAGAATATCAACAAATCTTTTTTTATTTTTTAGATTTGGCAGTTCTCCATTAAGTAAAAGATAACAAACTTCAGTATAATCTGATTTATCAGCTAAATCTTCAATTTTATAACCTCTATGGAGTAGTAGCCCTTTTTCTCCATCTATGTAAGTGATTTTAGATGAACAACTTGCTGTTGAAGTAAATCCTGGATCATATACAAACATTCCAGTTTTGGAATAAAATGAACCAAAATCAACAACTGATGGTCCATCCGATCCATCTTTAACATTAAAGTCAAACTTTTTTCCAGTTCTATTATCAACGATAGTGATACTATTATTTTTTTTCATAATTTCTTACCAAGTTTCTTTTAATCGTCGTAATACTTCTTCTTTACCTAAAACCTCCATTATGTTTGATATGGACGGACTATGGGGTTTCCCAACTATAGAAATTCTTATTGGTTGAGCAATCTCCTTGAAGTTTATACTAAACTTTTTAACTAAATCCTTGATAGAATTATCTAGCATTTCAGAGTTCCATTTAGTTATTTTTGAAAATTTATTGATTATAGTATCTTTGTA
>CAYYMX010000022.1:0-17339 GCA_964473045.1 uncultured Alphaproteobacteria bacterium
AATAGCCATCCTTGTCTCTTTTACATACATCTCCAGTAAAGTACATCCCTTTAAATGACAAAAAATATGTTTCTATGAATCTTTTATGATTTTTGTAAACAGTCCTCATCATTCCAGGCCATGATGTGTTTATACAAAGATTACCTTCACATACACCATCTAACTCATTTCCTTCATTGTCAACTATGACTGGTTCAACACCAAAAAATGGTAATGTTGCCGAACCAGGGTTTAGCGGGGTGGTGCCTGCAATTGGGGATATGAGCGCTGCTCCAGTTTCAGTCTGCCACCAAGTGTCAATCACAGGACATTTTTTATTTCCTACTATTTCGTGATACCATTTCCAGGCTTCTGGATTTATAGGTTCACCAACTGTTCCAAGGATTTTTAGTGATGTTCTTTTTGTAGATATAACGTGTTCATTTCCTAGGCCCATTAAAGCTCTTATTGCTGTTGGAGCTGTATAAAATATGGTTACTTTGAATTTGTCGACAATTTGCCAGAATCTAGATGGATTAGGGAAAGTTGGTACACCTTCAAACATAATTGTTGTAGTAGCATTACATAATGGCCCATAAATTATATAACTATGCCCTGTGACCCACCCGACATCCGCAGTACACCAGTAAATATCATTTTGTTTGATATCAAATACGACTTTGTGACTCAATGATGCATGAAGAAGATATCCAGCTGTTGTATGTAAAACACCCTTTGGTTTTCCTGTTGAGCCAGATGTATACAAAATAAAAAGCGGATCTTCAGCTTTCTGTTCAACAATTTTACAGCTTTCACTTTCATTTTTGATGAGTTCGTGATACCAGATATCTGTTCTTGAATTAAAAAAATCTTCGGACTCGGTTCTTTTAACAACCACGGTTTTTTTTACAATAGTAAGATTTTTAATGGCCTTTTTTACATTAGATAAAAGTGGAATTTTTTTGCCGCCTCTAATCCCTTCATTGGCTGTGATAACTAGCGAAGATTGACAATCCTCAATTCTATTTTTTAAAGACTCTGGAGCAAAACCACCAAAAACATCTGAATGTACCGCACCAATTCTTGAGCATGCTAGCATGGCGACAGCTGCTTCTGGTATCATTGGTAGGTAGATTGTTATCCTATCACCCTTTTTAACTCCTAAAGTTTTTAGACCGTTAGCAAATTTGCAAACCCTTTTATGAAGATTTTTAAAGGTAATTTTTTCACTCATGTTTGGGTCATCGGACTCCCAAATAATTGCAACCTTATTGCCGCTTTTTTTAAGGTGACGGTCTAAGCAATTGTATGATGCGTTAATTTTGCCATCAGAAAACCATTTGATATCCACTCCATTTTCAAAAGAACTTTCCTTAACCTTTGTAAACGGTTTTATCCATGATAGTGTTTTGGCCTTTTCCCTCCAAAATTTTTCTGGATCTTTGATAGAACGTTGGTACTCATATTGATAGTCGCTAAAAGACAACGATCGGTTGTCCAAACTATTTTCTACAAAACTCACTTTTTCCCCCAAGAAAATTTTAATATATCAATATGTCTTAAAAATTCATTAAAAAACTAAAAAACTTTCTTAAATGCAACCACTTTTACTTCTCGAAAGAGCCCAATTCTATTGTATGGATCTTTTTTTAAAAAGTTGTTTATTTCTTTCCTATCTTCTGAATTTATTATTATAACACTACCTTCAGGCTGTTTTTTTTTATCCAGTATTGGTCCAGCCATTAATAACTTCTTGCCTAGACATTTAAGATAATTAATATGCTCGGGTCTTGCTTTAAGCCTTTTTTCCAATGATTTTTTTTTGTCTTTACAAATAATTACAAAGATCATTATTTTTCAAATTGAAGAGGTCTTGACAAAAGGTTGTTCGTTGTTTTTTTTATATCAACCCCGTTAATAATATTTTTTACAGAATTACATATGGGAAGTTCTACATTAAGCTTTTGTCCTAATTTGCATATGCTCTCACAAGACTCTAGCCCTTCGGCAAGTATATTTTTTTTCTTAATTTTAGAAAAATTCAAGCTTTTTCCTAAGTAATAACCAAATTTTGTATTTCTAGATTTTAATGAAAAACAGGTAAGTGTTAAATCACCTATTCCTGATAATCCGTAAAATGTATTTCTTTTAGCACCCATTTTTAGGCCTAGTTCAACGGTTTCTGATAGTCCTCGGGTAATAACAGAAGCTATAGCGTTATTTCCTAACCCTTTCCCTAGTATTAAACCACAGGCAATAGCAACTACATTCTTCATCGTGCCTCCTATTTGGGTTCCAATAATATCTTTATTAAAGTACGTCCTAAATCTTTCTTGCAAGATTATTTGAGAAATATTCTTTGCTACTTGGGTATCATGTGATGATAAGACAGAGGCTGTTGGTAAACCTTCAATTACTTCAAAAGAAAAATTTGGGCCAGATAATATGGCAAACTTATTGTCTGGAAAAAAATCATTAAGGACCTCACTCATTAACTTATTAGTTTTTTGTTCAATCCCTTTAGAGCATATAATAAAAACTTTTTTAGTATCGTAAAAACTTTTTTTGAGTAAATTCAAATTTTCTCTCATGGATTGTGATGGTATTGCTAGGAAAATATATTTGCAATTACGTAGGTCAACAAAGGTATCAGTTAACCTAATATTATTAGTTTTGCTGAATAATTTTTTTGCTTTTTTGAGATCCCTTGATTTAATTACTAAATTTTTTTGTTTTAAAATCTTTGAAAGAGCTAATGCCCAAGATCCTGACCCTATTATTCCTGCACTTTTCATATACACTCAATATTCCATCTTGGCAATGGTTTGGACTCTAATGAATCTCCTTTTTCTCCATTTATTAGCTTTTCCACTCCTGCCCATGCTACCATCGTGGCATTATCAACACAAAGTTTAGGTTCAGGAGCAAAAAAAACAATTTCTTTTTTTTTACACAACCAGCTTAATTTTTTTCGAATAAAATTATTGGATGCAACACCACCTACCAATAAAAAAAAATTACCACTATAATTTGTTTTAAAATAATCTATAGCAATTTCTACTTTTTTTAATAAGCAATCAGAAATTGCAATTTGAAATTCGTTGGCTAGATCATTTGCAATTTTTTTTTTATTTCCAGCTTGAATGATTCTTCGAATCGCAGTCTTTAGGCCAGAAAATGAAAAATTACAATTTTTACTATTGATTAATGGTCTGGGCAAATTAAATTTTGTTAATTTTTTGCTTTTTAGTGCAAGCTTTTCAATTTCCGGTCCTCCTGGATAATTAAGGTCCAGTAACTTGGCGGTTTTGTCAAATGCTTCACCAAGTGCATCGTCAAGGGTTTCCCCTAAAACTTTAAATTTTTTATAACTTTCTACAACAACTATTTGAGTATGTCCTCCTGAAACTAGTAATGACAAAAATGGAAAGGTCACTTTTTTTTTCATTCTTGAAACCAATATGTGTGCTTGCAAATGATTTATAGATAAAAAAGGTTTGTTACTTGCTAAAGATAACGCTTTAGCATAATTAGAGCCTATAAGAAGTCCACCCAAAAGACCGGGTCCCGTAGTTGCAGCAAAGGCATCAATTTTTGTTATGTCAATCTTGGACGTTCTTAACGTTTTTTTTACAAGAAAATCTAAAATTTTGCTATGTTCTCTTGAAGCTAACTCAGGAACAACTCCTCCAAAAGGTAAATGTTTTTTTATTTGCGTAAAAGTATTTTCGCTCAATAATTTTCCAAATACATTATTTGTTTTTTTTTCAACTATTGAGACCGACGTTTCATCACAACTTGTTTCAATACCAAGAACTATCATATTTTATTTAATTTAGAATATTCTAAAAAAAAAATCTATGCTACTAAGAGAGAATTATTTTTTTTAATATGAATAAATTACCTGAAAAAATTACGATTGGTTCTAGAGAAAGTCCTTTGGCAAAAGTGCAGACCAAAATTTTTGCAAAATCACTAGAAAAAAAATTTGGAAATTCCATGAAAAAAAAATTGAATTTTAAATTTTTTAAAACAAGTGGAGATAAATTTTATGATAAGAATCTTTCAGAGATTGGAAATAAAGGGCTTTATACAAAGGAAATTGATGAAGCACAATTGAATGGTAAGTTGGATATAGCAATCCACTCACTGAAAGATTTACCAGCAAATCTTCCAAAAGATCTTGTCTTAGCAGCAACTTTAAAAAGGGAAGATTGTAGAGAAATAATTCTTACAAAAAATAATGAAAATTTTAAACAAATGGCAACAAATACTGTAATAGGCACCTCGTCAATTAGAAGGAAAATGCAAATAAAAAAACTTAGACCAGATATCAAAATTAAAAATATTAGGGGTAACATTGGTACTAGAATCAATAAATTAAATGCTGGTAAATTTGACGCAATAATACTGGCTCATGCTGGAATTAAAAGATTGGGTATAACCGAAAACTTTGAGATTATTAATCCTGAAACAATTGTTCCAGCCGTTGGCCAAGGGATTATTGCCATTATGGTCAAAAATGACAATAAAGATATTCTTGAAATTGTAAAAAAAATTAACCATATGAAAACCTTTTTTGAGTCGGAATGTGAAAGGTTGTATATGTCCGCATTGGATGGATCTTGCGAAACGCCTATAGGAGCAAATGTAAACTTAAAAATTATAAATGGCTTAAAAAAAATTAATTTAATATATATGGCGTCTTCCCTTGATGGAAAAAGATTTGTTAAGGGAGAAAAAAAAATTAACTTTGATAGTTATCGGAAAGAAATTTGTGACCTCGCGAAAAAAATTAAAAAAAATATTGGACTCTGATAAAAGTGCATATACTACTTACAAGATCAAATATTGATTCAATTGAAACATCTAAAATTCTTGAGAAACATTTTTGGAACTTTACAATAACTCCGCTACTTGATATTCAAGGGACAAAGAAAAAAGTTGTTACCAACAATAATTTTGACATCGTTATTTTTACAAGTAAAAATGGAATTAGATACTTTAATCCTAAAAGTTTTAATAAAAAAATTCCTGTGTTAACTGTTGGCCCAGGAACAAAAAAACTTGCCGAACAAAAAGGATTTTCAAAAATAATTAATGTAGATGGTGAATTAAATAAACTAAAAGATACAATCTTAAATTTTTTAGAGTCGGGAATGAAAGTTGTACACCCTACTTTTCAGACAACAAATAAGGATTTAGAAAATTTAATAAATTCTATGAAATGTTTGTACGTACCAGTTAAATGTTATGATGCGAGGCAAAAAAATGTTTGTCCTAGAAAATTCAAAATTTTCATTAGAACAATTGATAGGGGAATTATTACATTATTTTCTAGCAGAACTGCCCAATCATTTTATAATGAAGTGAAAAAGTTTAAACTATCTTCTTACTGTAAAAATAAAAAATTGGTCTTATTAAGTGAAAAAATTAAAAGTGAGTTAAAGGGCATAAAGTTTGAAAAAGTTTTTGTTACTAATCGACCTAATGAAGACAGTATGGTTGAAACATTAAAATTAATAAATAAGGAAGAGTATTAAATTGAAAAATTCAGAAAAAGACACTTCTCAAAAAGGTGATTTTATTGAATTAGATGACTCAGAGTACAAAAAAAAATCTAATCTTCTTAGAAACTCCATAATTTTTTTATTGCTAATTTGTGTGTCATTTTCCACTGGTTTTTTTGTGCAAGACCTTTTTTTTAAAAATCTAGAGCCCCTAAAAAATATAAAAGCTGAAAAAAGTTTTAATGTTAAATCTCAATCTCAAGACTTAAGTAAATATTTGACTAAAGACGAATTTAACAAAAAAGTTTCTGAAATTGAATCTTCTATAGAACCTTTTGAAAAAAAAGTTTTGGCAAATAATCAAAAAATTAAAGACCTAGAACTAAGTTTAGAGGAAGCGATTGAAAAAAATCTTGGTGTCAGTAAAGAAAACAATAATAAAAAACTTTTCCCTAACAAAATTACAAACCAGGAAGATCTAATTAATTTTTGGATTTTAAAAATACATTTTGAAAACCGAGAACCTTTTGGTGATGAAATACAAAATTTGTTAAATTTGTATAAAGAAAACAATCAGGCCCTCTACTACATAAACTTTTTCAAAGAATTAAATATTTTGACACTTAAAAAAAAAGAATTTTTTTTAAATGAAATAAATAAAGTTTTGAATTTGTATTCCGAAGATTTGGATGAACTTGTTATAAGAGTTGGTAGTAGTGAAACAAATAAAAGCAAAATTCTTGAGTCAAAGGAAAATTTTTTTAACTATATAAAAGAAATTGCTGAATCTACGTTTAAAGTAACGAAACTTGAGAATTCAAATATAGAATCAAATTACCAAACTGCAAGAATGAAAAAATCATTTAAAAATGAACTGATACATGCAAAGGAATTACTGCTAAATGATAATCTGGATGAATCTAGAAAAACAATCACTCAATCGAACTATGAAGATAAAAAAAAATTAGCATATTGGGTTGATGAATTAACCAAAGTTGTTGAAGCTAATAAAAAATTAAAAAATTTTGAGAGCTTATTACTAACTTTAACAGGTAAAAATTTTGATAAGAATTTTTAAGTACTTTATTATAATTATTTTTATTTCAAGCTCTGTTGTTTGGCTCTCTAACAATCCTGGGAATGTAGAGATTTTTTGGAAAGAATATTTAATTCAAACAAATCTTGTTGGGTTGCTGCTAATATTAATTTCTTTTTCAACTGTTCTAATATTGATTTATGGAATAAGTAAAGGGATTAAAGAAATTCCAATAAACTATAAAAACCTGAAAAAAGAAAAGTATCTAACTTTAGGTAATAAGGCCTTAGATGATGTAACAATAAATTTAATGTTAGGAGATTTAGAAAGTGTTGAAAAAAACTCAAGAAAATTAAAAAAATATCTAGGAAATGATTTATTTTCAACTTACATGTTTTTTTATACGTCCTTAATGAAAAATAATATTTCAGAATCAAAAAAATATCTAAAAGTTCTAGAAAATATGTCAGGCGCCAATTATGTTGCAAAAAAATCTACAATACTGATACTTTTAAAAGAAGCGAACTTCGAAGAAGCAAAGAGCAAATTGATTTTGTTCTGTAAAGATTATCCCAAAGACCTTTGGTTTGTTGAAAAACTTTCAAATATTTATGTTTTCGAGAAGAATTGGAATGATGCTTTAAGAGTTATAGAAAAAATTAAATATACAAAATCTAAGAAAATAAAAAATAAAATTGCGAATCTGAGGGTTCTTTCAGGAAAAAAACCACTTGAAGCATTAAAAATTTCAAATGAATCAATTCATGTAATAAATGAATCTATCAAGTACTATATTGATAAATCAAACGTGAAAAAAGCTGCAGCAATTATTCAAAAAAATTGGAACAAATTTTTCTGCCTAATTATAGTTGAGAATTTTATAAATTATAAAAAGAAAAATGCTAGCGACTCTTTGAAAAGGTATAAATTAATTGCAAAAGTTCTAAAAAGTTCTTGTAAAGAATCAGATGAGTCAAAACTAGCAATTGCTGTTGCAGCCTATGAATCATCAATTTGGGGAGAGTCGCAAAAATATTTAGATTTAATACCAAAAGAAAACTGGGATAAAAGAGTAATAGACTTATACGGAAAATTGTCTCAGAAAAGTCCTAAAATTCGTATGCCGAATGTTCCAAACAGTATAAAAAATGAACCAAAATGGATTTGCAACTTCTGCAATTCAAAATTTGATAATTGGGAATTTTTGTGTGCGGAGTGTGATGCTATTGATTCTATTTATTGGTCAAAAAGTAAAATTAATACTACCCAAAATATAGTTGTTCCGAAAAAAATTATTGGAGAATCCTTTTGGCCATTTTCCAAAGATGAAGCACCGATGCCTCAGCTACTAATAAATGGGATGAAGAGAAAAGATTGAGAGGTATGGGCTAAAGATTTCTCTAAAGTTGATTTCTTTTCCTTCAACCTGACATATTCTTTCCGTTGTTTTTTTTATTACAAGATCTTGAGGTGGAAAGATATTTTCCCGCAATAGAAAAAAAATTAAAATTATATCGCATGTCCAATTTCCTACACCTTTAAATGTAAGTAATTTATCTTTTATCTTTTCATCCGAAAGGAACTTTAGCTTATTAATGTCAATATTTCCCTTCTTTATAGAATCATACATTATGCATATACAATTACTTTTTTGATTTGAAATTCTAATTTCTGATAGCCTTGATAGTAATTTTTTTTTTTGAGGAAAATCACTTAAACACGGATTTTTTTTGTTTAATGAATTACAAAACCGTAACCAAATTGTTTTTGCAACTTTATCTGAAATTTGCTGAGAAATTATAGTTTTGCAAAAAAAAGAAAAAAAGTCTATTTGTGGGCTTTTGAGTTTTATAACTCCATTAAATTTTACTTGTTTGCTCAAGTAATTATATGGGAGACATTTTTTTAAAATTTTTTTATGAACAATTTCAAATTCATAAGACATCAATTTATTTTCATAATTTTGGATGGGTCAGTTTTTTTACCACTTCCAAACTTTTTTATTAAGTAGAGGTTTCTTGAGTAAATTAAAAACCCGCAAGATTGACCCACAATAAATACTGGATCTTGTTTATGGATTGCATAGCTGAGTAAAACCATACTTCCTGCTAGGCTAATCCACCAGAAAATATTTGGAATCACACTTTTTGATGCTCTTTCACTAACAATCCATTGAATAAGAAATCTAGAAGCAAAGATTGTCTGTCCAATGAACCCAATTATTAGCCAAATTTCTTGAGTTAACATCACTTTCTCCTTTCTTTTTTTTTATTAATTAAAGCCCATATTTTTATAAGATCAACAATTCCTATCCAAAATCTATTGTTAAAGTTAAATTTTGAAACTCCTGCAAATCGTTTTCTGTCAAGAACTGGAACATTAAAGATTTTCCCCTTGTTCATTTTAAATAATGCTGGTAAAAATCTGTGCATATTTCTGATATAGGGAATTTTTAAATAATCAAATTTCGAAAAAACTTTAAGTGCACATGCTGTATCATTACATTCATCCTTTAATATCATCATTCTAATGTTGTTGGCTACCCTTGAACTTATTTTTTTTAAAAATGTATCTTTTCTTTTGACTCTATTTCCGCAGACTAAAGCAAAACTATTTTTGTTGTTTGGAATGTTAATCCAAATGTTCAATAATTTTCTTGCCTCAGTAGGAGCATTCTGCCCATCACCGTCCATGACACATATAATGGAATTTTTTGCATTTTTTACTCCAGTTTCCATTGCTCTGCACTTTCCCAAATTTTTTTTATGTACGATTAGTCTAGCTTCAGTATTTGAAAATTTAAACTTTTCTTGAAACCCATCAGTACTTCCATCATCAACTAATAGAATTTCGTGTGAATATCCACTAAATTCTTCATTGATCTCATCGAGTAGATCAAAAATTGAATCAACCTCGTTAAAAATCGGTATTATTATTGTAAATTTTTTCATATTAGAATGTTATGATAATTTAAATCTAAACGAGTGAATTACAAAAACAATGACTTTTTTTACACAAAAAAAATATTTGGCATACTTATTCATAATTTTTTGTGCTCTAGTTTTTCTTCAGGGTATCTTTCAACTGCCTGTAATGGATAGAGATGAAGCTAGGTTTGCAACTTCAAGCAAAACTATGATTGAGACTTCCGATTTTATTGATATAAAAATGCATGATGAGGTCAGATATAAAAAACCAATAGGAATTTATTGGGCTCAAGTTGTTTCAAACATAACTTTTAGTAGTTACCCATATGATAAAATTTGGGCTTACAGGATTCCATCGTTATTTGGAGTTGTTTTTAGCCTTTTGTTAATTTTTAACTTCTTAAATACTAGCTACAATTCATATATAGGCTTCTTGTCAATTTTTTTTATTGTAAGTTGCTTTCTTACTATATCAGAAACGCATCAGGCAAAAACTGATGGATTATTATTTCTAACCATAATTTCATGTAATTTAATTTTATTAGACTTAGTTAATCGAAAAAGAATCTCGATAAAGTCGAAGTTTTTATTTTGGCTTTCATTAGGTTGTGGAGTAATGATTAAAGGACCCATTATCCTGATTTTTGTTTTTCTTCCCCTAATATTTTTTTCTTTAGCTAATAAACACAACTATTTAAAATATATATGGAGTTTTGAGGCATTTGCAACTTTTTTGGTAATTGTGGTTCCTTGGTTTATTCTAATAACCATAAAGTCACAAGGCGTTTTTTGGGATGAATCTTTAGGCCATGATTTATTTAAGAAAATTAAGTCTGGACAAGAGTCACATGGTTTTCCTCCTGGTTATTATGTCATCTTGCTTTTTTTATTTTTTTGGCCTGGATCAGTTTTCTTAGTCCAATTATTTGGAACTATTAGGAAGAAATGGAAACATTATTTTTTTAGCAAAACTGATGATTGTTTTTTGATTTTTTTATTTCTAATTCCTTTTTTGCTATACGAATTTATCCCAACTAAGTTGCCACATTATGTCTTTCCATCATATGTTGCTCTTAGTATCTTAATTGCTAAATTCTTGATAAAACAAAAATTTAGAATTCAAAACATTAAATATAGTTTTATCCCTACATTAATTTTTCCTCTAATATTTATCTATTTATTTGTTTACATAGTAGGCGAGTTCTCATTTTATGATGAAACTTTTGTAATATTATGCTTTCTCCTAATCTTGTTAACAATTTGTTTAACAAGACTAATCTACAAAGAAAAAATTCTTAACTTTATAAAACTATCTGGTCTGTTTCAACTTTTTGTATATTTTATAATGGTTTATTTTTTGGTTCCAAGAGTCGAAAAAATATGGATATCAGAAAATATAAATAAAATAATTGATTTAAATAGGAATAAAGTTGATGAGGTTATGAACTTTGGTTTTAATGAACCCAGCCTAATTTTTTTAACATCACATAAATCAAAAAAAATTGATCCCAATACTCTAAAAAAAAATGAAATTTTGAAAAAGAAGATCTTATATATAGTAACTATAAGATTTGAAAAGTTATTTGAGAATGACCCCAAATTCAGAAAATTTAGATTAATAAATGAATTTGATGGATTTAATTATTCACAAGGTAAAAAAATAAAATTTAAAGTGTATTTAAATTAATTAAGAAAAATATTATATTATGAAAAAACCTTCAGAAAAATTACAATTTCTAACATCTGTTAACTTCTTCTTATTTGTAGTTTTTTTTACTGTAATCCTATTTAATTTTTTTGACATACCAATTTTTAAATTTTCGAGATCTTTTGATGGTAATGTTTTTAGTTTTTTTAAAAATTTCATTGATCCTCTTTCAGACATTCTAGACCCTTTAAACATAGGAATTATTTGTCTATTAGTGATACTTGCTTCTCTAAATATAGAATCAATTTTTAGAAACCCTTTAAAATTAAATGTTTTAATCAGGGAAAAGAAATACAAATATGAAGAAATAGTAAACTCATTTAAATTCTATTCATTGATCTGCAAGCATTTTTTATTTTCACTAATTTTAGCAGGGGTAGTATGTAATTTATTAAAATATATTTTCGGTGTAGCCAGACCAAAATATTTTTTCCTAAAAAATTTTGAAAGAATAGACTTTTTTAATATAGATCAAAAAACCAACTCATTTCCTTCAGGACATACCCAGGCTGCATTTACTTTAGCAGTTTTAATTTTTTTATACGTAAATAGGTTTGCCTTTATTATTTTTTTCACAGCTTTTCTTATGGGGATATCAAGAATATTTATGTCGATGCACTTTCCAAGTGACATTTTTTTTGGAGCTTACATAGGAGCTATTTTTCCAGTATTATTGTATAATATTTATTTTAAAATTAATTTAGAAATAATTTATGAAAAAAAAATTATAAATTTTGGAGATTTTGTTAAGTTTTTTTTCCGGAGATTTTTTGTATGAAAATTTTTTGCATTTTGATAGTTATTTTTTGCAACTGTTTTACTATTAATCCTGTGTTTGCAGGTAATTGGTGTAAAGTAATATACAATAGGGATATTTCAGAAGGGGATTTGCAAAAACAAATTTTAAAATGCAAAAATTCTGACAATTTTTTCCTAGCTATTCATTCATCTTTTTCAAATGCTGGTCATTTGTTGAATACGTTAATAGCTGAACTTTGTGATTTGAGAAAAAATATTCTCAGACAAGACCCAAGACCTGGTAATTCTTACTTTTCATCTGTTTGTGAATTTAGAAAACACCATAAAAGAGAATAAAATTAAACAAAAATCTGAGATGTCGTTAATATCTTATATGTTAAGTTTAATTCATAATTTAAGATTTGATCGTGAAAAAAAGAATCATCACCATTCTTTTAGAACTAATCTAAACAACTATAGCACATCGGAACTTACTGAAAATCAAGACTCTGACGGTCAACTGCTTCCTTCAAACTGTCAACTGCTTTCTTCAAATTGGCTAACCATTTACCGTAAACAATAAAACCCTGAAGGAATCAGGGTTTTATTGGAGGAAATTAAAATAGACTTGAAACTAGTAGTAACAAAAATATTGATGAGAACGTTATCGCACAAAGTTTTGTTATAATCATACTAGCCCAAATATCAATATATAGATGTATTTAGTTAATGTCAAACTATATATTGATTTTATTTATTTATTTTTTATAATTTTTTTTTACTATATATTCTAATGGAGAAGTTAAAAATAGCAGTAATTGGTAGTGGTATATCAGGGTTATCATGTGCCTGGTTGCTTTCAAAAAGACATAATGTAGACCTTTTTGAGAAGAATTCATATTTTGGCGGGCATGCGAACACGCAAGAAATATCTTTAAATTCTTCAAAAATTAATGTTGATACAGGTTTTATAGTTTTCAATTCTCTAAATTACCCAAACCTATGTAATTTATTTGATATTCTCAATGTTGATACCTATGAAAGTGATATGTCATTTTCAGTTTCTAACAGCATAGAAAATCTTGAATATGGTGGAGAAAATTTTAATACTATATTTGCTCAAAAATCAAACATTTTTAAACCTAGATTTTTAAAAATGCTTTTAGAGATATTGATTTTTTACAATACTGCAGAAAAAGAAAGAAAAAAAAACCAAAATAAAAGTCTAGAAGAATACTTAAAAAAAAAAAAATTCTCTGACTTTTTTTTGTACAACCATATTTATCCGATGGCATCGAGTATTTGGTCATCTTCAATTGATAATATTAAAAATTACCCGTATGAAAAATTTGTGGATTTTTTTTCTAACCACGGACTTTTAAAAATTCTTAATAGACCAAGATGGAGAACTGTTATGGGAGGAAGTAAAGATTATGTAAAAAAAATAATTAAATCATCAACCATGAAAACAAAAAATAAATGTAATATTGAGGTAATGAAAAGAGCAAGTAAAAGTATTCTTGTTAAGGTAAATGGAAAGTCACTAATCTATGACCATGTTGTTGTGGCCGTGCATTCAAACCAAGTTTCTTCAGTAATTAAAGATCAAGACACTTTTGAAAAAGAAATATTTTCAAAAATTGAATATTCAAAAAATCTAGTTTATCTTCATTCAGATAATGAGCTAATGCCAAAATCAAAAAAAGTTTGGTCGAGTTGGAATTATATTAGAAATGATTTGGTAGAAAACAAAATTTCCATAACTTATTGGATGAATAGATTACAAAATCTTAAAACCAAAGAGGATATTTTTGTTTCACTTAATCCTAATGTGATGCCTAAAAAAAAGAAAATATATAAAAGAATAAATTATAGTCACCCAATCTACAATTTTGAAACATTTGATACTCAAGCTAAAATCCAGAGGATTCAAGGAAAAAAAAATACGTGGTACTGCGGCGCATATCTTGGCAATGGATTTCATGAAGATGGTATTGAGTCAGGTTTGAGTGTTGCAGAGAAGATTCTAGGGGAAAAAAGACCATGGACAAAATAGATTTTGTAGAAGACTGTCTGTATGAAGGTGTTGTAAAGCATCAAAGATTTAAGCCATTTTCACATTCTTTCCATTATAAAATGACGTATTTTTGGTTTGATATTTTGCAATTCAAGGATTACTTAATGTTCAAAAAAAACAAAATTACTTTTTTCTCATTCTTTGAAAAAGATCATGGAAATTATGAAAAAAAAAATTTATTTGGCTTTTTTCAAGAACATTTAAAAAAAAAAAATATTAGAGATATTTATTTTATAAAGAGTCTTTGTTTGCCTAGAATTCTTGGCTACGTTTTCAATCCTATTTCAGTTTTTATTTGTTATGATAATAACAAAAACCCTAAAGCTATTATTTTTGAGGTTAGTAATACATTTAAGGAGAGACATGCATACATTTGCAAAGTTACTTCTGGTGAAAACAATAATTTTCTTGTTCCAAAAAAATTCTATGTTTCTCCATTCTTTAATGTTAAAGGGAAATATCAAATAAGATTTAGCCTTAACCAAAGAATAGTTAATTTATTTATTCAATATGATGTAGAAAATAAAAAAATTTTTCAGGCATCATTTGTTGGGCAAAAAAAAGATATAGATGAATCTAATTTGTTTAAACTTTTTTTTCCTAAAATTTTCCAAAATATAAAAGCTACAATTGGGATTTATGCTCAGGCATTGAAATTATTTATTAAAGGTGCAATTTATATAAAGAAACCAAAAAAAAACAAAAATTTTTTTACAACTATTGAATAATTATGAATAAGGATTTTAAAAAGAAATTAAACCTTTTTTATGATATTTTGTCCCAAAGTAAATATGGGAAAATTTCAGTATTCCATAAATCTAAAAAAATTTTTTTTTTTGAATCTACTAATACGGGACCTAATGCTGAGATAATTATTGTGAATGAAAAATGTTTGGATGATTTGTTTTGGAGAGGTGATCTGGGATGGGCTGAAAGTTATATTAGTGAAAACTGGGATACGCCAAACCTAAGTGTTTTTTTAGAATGGGGAGCAAAGAAATTTCATGAATTTACTAAGTATATTAGAGGGAAGTGGCATACGATTTTTTTTCTGCGTCTAAAACACTATTTTAATAGAAATTCAAGGTTAGGTTCTATAAAAAACGTAAGTTTTCATTACGATTTAGGCAACAACTTCTACAAATACTGGTTAGATAAATCGATGACATATTCATCAGCACTTTTCAAAAATAGTAAGGATGATTTGTATGATGCACAAATCAATAAATACAAAAATCTGTCTAAACTATGCAATATTAAGAAAGATGAAGAGATACTTGAAATTGGCTGTGGTTGGGGAGGATTCGCAATATTTCTGGCAAAAAATTATTCGGCAAAAGTAACCGCTATAACAATTTCAAAAAAGCAATTTGAGTTAGTCAAGAAGAGGGTTTTTGATGAAAAGCTCGATGAGAAAATAAATGTAGAACTCATTGATTATAGAGATGTGAAAGGCATGTATGACAAAATAGTTTCAATAGAAATGTTTGAAGCTGTTGGAGAGAAATATTGGCCGACCTATTTTGATATTCTTAAAAAAAAATTAAAACAAAATGGTAGTATTGGATTACAGACAATAACTATTGAAAACAGTTTTTTTAGGGCTTACAGAAAATTTCCAGACTTTATCCAAACTTATATTTTTCCTGGCGGGATGCTTCCATCAGTTGAAGAAATGAAGAAAGTTGCTCTATCTAATGGATTGATGATACAAAAACAAATAATGTTTGGAAAAGATTATGCTAAAACTCTAAAACATTGGATGTTTTCATTTGAAAACTCTTGGGAAAAGATAAGAGGAATGGGTTACAACAATGCTTTTAGAAGGATGTGGAAATATTATTTGAGCTACTGTGAAGGTGGTTTTAAATCAGGTAATATTAATGTTGGTCAATTCTTAATCAAGAAAACTTAGATTGAGAAAATTTAATGGCAGGGATTTACTTTATGCTTTTCCAGCATTTGCGTTTGCGATTCCTACTTTTCCAGTGATGATAATTTTGCCTGCATTATACGCAGAAAAATTTGGTTACGATATAATTAAAATAGGTATTTCTCTTTTTCTAGCCAAAATTATAGATACAATCTCTGACCCATTTATGGGTTGGATAAATGACAAAGGCTTAATTTCTAGAAAATGTTGGATCATACTTGGTGCGATAATTTCTGGTTTTGCATTAAAAAAACTTTTTTTTATTGATTCTATTCCATATGAAAATTACTTACTAATTTGGATTAGTCTATTGTACTTGGGTTGGACAATTTTTCAGATACCCTACCTTTCAATCGGTTATGACCTTGAAAAGAATTATTTTTTAAGAACAAAGATTAGTGCTTTTAGAGAATTCTTTGTTTTGTTGGGTTTGTTTCTCTCTCTTGGTCTGCCAATGTTCTTGCGAATTAATAATGCTGAGTTGTCAAAATATTTAGTCTATATTGCAATTATAACAGGAATAGTGGGTATTTCATTTATCTGCTTTTTTATAGTTGTCCCTCTTAAAAAAAAAGGAGGAAACTCAATTATTTTTTCAACTCTAAAGAACCTAAAAAGAAATTTATCTCTGATCAAAATCATGACGATTTTCTTCATTAACAGTTTAGCAAATGTACTTCCTATGATTTTATTTGCATTCTTTGTAACTTATATTCTTGGTGGTGATGATTTTGAAAGGCAGAAAGTATTATTTTTCTATTTTCTTTTTGCAATCTTGGGTCTTCCTTTCTGGGCCTTACTAAGTAAAAAAATAAATAAGAATTTTACATGGGCAGCTTCACTATTTTTTTCATCTTTCTTTTTTCTTTTTGTACTTTTATTAAGTGAAGGCGATATATTCTTTTTTATTCTGGTCTCATGTCTTACTGGGTTTTGCCTTGGAGCAGATTTAATTTTTCCACCTTCTATTCAAGCAGATATTACAGATTTACATAAATTTAAATTTAAGGAAGATATTTCTGGATTACTATTTTCTTTTATAACCTTTATTAATAAGATTACATTTGCGATAGCTAGTTTGTTTGTATTTGTAATACTAGGAACTTTAGGTTTTGAAGCAAATCAAGAGATAAATAATGAGAGCAAAAATTTTATTTTTTTCTGTTATGCTATTCTCCCAATTACACTAAAATTAATTTCAGGATACTACTTACTAAATTTTAAATCTAGCCAAAGTGAACAGTTAAAAATTCAAAAAAAGATTTATGGATAGTTTGCTAAAAAATATTATAAAAAACAGTGAGATTTTTTATCCTGGTTTTTTTGTAGCTTCATGCACAGCTAATTTAACTAATTTTTTTATTATATGAAAATATAATCTATTAGCAAGTAGTTGCAGAATTTTCATAGTAAGAATTAATTTTATGGGAA
>CAYYMX010000023.1:0-15965 GCA_964473045.1 uncultured Alphaproteobacteria bacterium
GGTGGGTTCATTTGAGCAAGTGATCCTAATCTTTCATAACATTCTGGTGAAGAAAAAAATAAATGTTGAGGTGTAACCTCACATGAAGCAACACTTTTGTAATTCTTTAAAATTTCCATTTCATCGGCAGTTGAAACATGTAAAACATGAACTTTTTTATTAATACTTTTAGCAATTTTTAATAATCTGTTTGTACTATTGCATGCAGTCATCACATCTCTCCATTCTGGATGATCAAAAACTGAAACACTCTTTGATTCCAAAATTGATTTTCTTTCCCTTAATCTATATTCATCTTCACTATGTATAGCTACTCTTCGATTAACTGAAGAAAGGATTCTTTTAAGACTGTCATCATCCTCCACAAGCAAAGAGCCAGTAGAAGAACCCATAAAGATTTTTACACCACAACAACCTGGAAGCCTTTCTAAATTTTTTAATTGATTTATATTTTCCCTTGCGGCACCAACAAAAAAACTATAATTGCAGAAAGATTTTTTTTTAGCAATTTCCAATTTAATATTTAGTTCATTTTTGTTAATTGTTGCAGGATTAGTGTTGGGCATCTCAAAAACTGTCGTGACTCCCCCTAGAATAGCCGCTTTAGTACCATGAAAAATATCTTCCTTATGTGTCATACCTGGTTCTCTAAAATGTACTTGTGTATCTATTGCTCCAGGAATAACAATTAACTCTGGAATATCGATCTTCTTTTTTGAGATTGCATTAGACAAGTTACCAATCTTTTTTATTTTTCCATCTTTTAAGCCTAAATCTAATTTTTGTATTGAATTGTTTGGTAGTAGTACACAACCACCTGTTAAGATTAAATCAAATTTTTGTACTTTAGTAGTCATACTGCCTCTTCAATAATATCAAAAAAACTTCCATTAATGTCTACATTTTTAAAGTTAACGAGATACCATGCAGAAAAAAATATCAAGTGCCACAAAGGTTTTACAGCACTTTTTTTATAACCAAGAGATTTACATAGTCTTAAAATATCATCTGATGAAAAAAAAATTTGCAAGCACTTTAACTTAGGAAGAAATTCCTCTAAGATTTTTCTTTTTTCAGGTATCCAATTCTCAATTGGAACTGTAAAACCTTTTTTCTTTTTAAATGAATCATAAAAATCCAGTTTATTTTTTAAAAAATTTCTTATAAAAAACTTTCCATATCCGTTACTGATTTTGTTTTTATCAGAAAGAAAGAAAAAATTTTCAAAAACTTTTTTGTCAACTAATGGCGTTCTTCCCTCCATTCCATAAGTCATTAAGCATCTATCTAACTTTACTAGTAAGTCATTTGGAAGCCAGTTTTGATAATCAAACCATTGGAATCTCTGGAGATTAGAAATAGGTAAATTTAAAATATTTTTCTCAACTCTATCCAAATCAAAATTCCATCCTTTAAGCTTTTTCTGCAAGTAATTAAGTTTTCTAAATGAACCTTTGAAATATTTTTTTTTTTTTATAAGGGGTCTCATGTGTGAAACATATCTACCATAACCACCAAACAATTCATCCCCCCCCTCACCTGTTAAAGCAACTTTAAAATCTTGTGAAGCTTTTTTAGCAAGCTTAAAAGTTGGTAATATCGCATAATCAGCAACAGGTTCATCTATTTTCTTTGCTGCAAAAGGAAGTGAATCCCAAAAATCATCTTTTCCAAATGAAATTTCTAGAAATTCTGTATTAAGTTTTTTGGACAAATGTTTTAGATATCCCTCTGGATTCTCTGTTTGATCTTCAAATTTAACTGTGTACGCCTTTGTTTTAGATAAATTTAACTTACTCATAAAATACATTGCTAACATTGAGTCAATCCCTCCAGAGAAGAAAAGACAGTATGGAACTTCGCTTCTTTGATGAACGTTTATTGATTCACTTAAAGTATTATTAATGTAGTTTTCACTAACAAGATAATTATTTTTCTTTTTTAAATTCAACAAATTAGTAATTAAACTTTTAACAATTTTACCTTTTTTAATAATTAGTTTTTCACCGGGCCTAACTCTAAAAATATCCTTGTAAATAGTCTCACTACCAGAACAGTATTGTATCTGCAAAAATTCAATGAGTTTTTTTTTGTTTATTCCATATTCCTTTTTCCTCAAGTTTACAATAGCTTGAATCTCAGAGCTAAAAACTAAACCCTCATTTAAAAAAGTAAAATATAAAGGTTTTATTCCAAATTCATCTCTAGACAAAATTAGTTGATTATTTTTTTTATCGTATAATGCAAATGCATACATACCTCTAAGTTTATCAAAGCCATCAATTCCAAACTCATTATAAACAGCCAGAATTGACTCTGAGTCAGAATTCGTTTTATATTTATAATTTTTTATTTTTTTTCTAATCTCTAAATCATTGTAAATCTCGCCATTTACTGCAATTACAAAATTACTGTTTTCAATAGGTTGTTTTCCACCTGCCACATCTATAATTGACAACCTTGTATGAATCAAAGAAATAGAATGGTTTTTAAAAAAACCAAAATCATCTGGCCCTCTATGGGACAAAAAGTTAGACATTTTTAATACATCTTGACCCAACTTTGCGTCTAATTTATTTAAAGATGTTCCAGCTATACCGCACATTTCTTCATTATCATTTTAAAAAATTCTAAATATTTATTAATTATTATCTCTTCTGAAAATTTTTTTCTAAATTCTATAAAACCATTCTTAACAATTTTATTTTTTAATTTTTCATCATTTAATATTTTTTTTATAAGCTTAGCACATTCTTTAAAATCACCATTCTTAAATTTCAAACCATTAAAATGGTTCTGTATCAATATAGATGGTCCACCAATATCAGAAGCTATAACAGGAACTCTATGTGCCCACCCATCAACAATTATATTTCCAAAAGGTTCATGTCTTGAAGGGCAAACCAAGACTGAAGCAATATTTAAATATTTGGAAATGTTTTTTGTCCAATCAAAATATTCTACTCTATGGCTTAATTCAAGTTTTTTAGCAAGTTCTATATATGAATCTTTAAGAACTCCATTACCAATAATCCATAAATAATAATCCGGCAAATAAATCATTGCTTGTATTAAAATATCAATTCCTTTATTAGGATGAAACCTTCCAAGACATAAAATCACTTTTCCCTTTTTCTCAATTGGAAGTTTAACTTTTGATTGATTATTTGTATTTACGAAGTTTGGTATGTAAACAACTTTTTTTGGATCCCAACCATTTCTGCATATATACTTTTTTATATCAAGTGTATTGGCTATTAGATAATCACATTGGAGGTAATATTTTAGATTGTAATACCCACCTAATCTTCCTATTTTTTGTTCACTAAAATATTTTGTTCTTGGCAAAACTGCTGAAGCTCTGTTCATCCATGAAACTACTATGTCTGGTTTAAAACCTAAAAAAATACTTTTAATTTTTGTGTGAAAAAATGGGTTGAAAAAATTAAAAAAAAATAACTGCTCTAAATTATTTATAGATTTCTTAAGAAAATTAAAACGTTTTGTATTGTTTTTTATTAGAACTTTTTGTTTAAAATTTTTTTTTTTTTCAATTGCAATGCAAAATCTCTCAAAAAAACTTTCTGCTCCACCATCCTGAGCACCAGCCATTATATTTAATATTCTCACTGGAGTATTTGTTTCCATTCTTTTGCTATATCTTCCCATTTTTTATGATACGGGGATTTAATTAATTTTTTATGCATCCGCTCCCAAACATTGTCATACAATAATAGGTTTATTGTGTTATTACAAAATTCTTCGTCATTTTCACAGATAAATCCAGTTTTATTTTGAATAATTCTCTCACTCATACAACCAAAATTACAAACAACGGCTGGAACTCCCAACATTTGAGACTCAGCCAATGACATACAAAATGTTTCATCATCAGTACCTCTATATAAAAAAACTCTAGATTCTTGAATTTTTTTAAATAAATCTCTCCTGTTAATTGGTTCCATGAGATTAACACCTTTGGATACAAGTGATTTTGCTCTCTTTAAAACTTCCCACATCTTTTTAGAATGTTTCTGGCCGAACTTCCCATAGGTAGTAGGACCTGAATAGAGATCAAGTTTTGCATTATTAACTTTTGGAAATATTTTAAATTCCCATTGATCCAACAACCATTCAAGTCCTCTTAGTGGGTTAGACGTAAAAATTGCTTTTGGCTTTGGAGAATTTTTAACTTTCTTCTTTTTAAATAAAAAATTGTCTACTCCATATGGTATAACAATTCTTTTTTTTGCTGGAGCCCATATCGGGTAAGTCTTTTCATGAAAAAAGCTTGAAAAAACAATTGTAAATTTATTTAGAAAAAGTTTTGAAAGATATCTATATTTTAGAAGATAATTTGCTGGATTATGGATCCAAAATATCCGTTTTTTACATTCTTTTCTGAAATTTAGATATTTGTCACCTCTATTAACTACTAAAACATCAAATTTCTCAAAGTTAATTCTTTCATCTATTTTTTCCCATTTAACATTGTTAATCGTTCCTTGATTCACGCAATTATTAAAAACCTTAACTTCAAAATTTAGTTTTGCCAACTCTTCAACCAAAGACACAAACGCTATTTCTGCTCCTCCAAAGGCCTTTTCTCTAATTAATCTAGAATCAAATTCAATTCCATTATCTATAAAAAGTAATTTAGTCATTTTTTTCTAATTTAAATTTTAAATACGAGATAATTGGGTATAAAGCCGCAATAAAAGCAATGATCATACCTATTTGTTTTTCTTTATACCCCTTTCTCAAAACATAACATTTCCAAAATCTAGAAAATAAACGTCTAATATTTTTTATGATTGTTTCATCTTGATTAATATTCTCACTAATATCCTTTGCTCTTGCTGAGGAATAATTATCAAGCTTTTTAATTAAGTCAGAAATACTTTTACAATAATAATGGTCTAGACGATTTGTTAAAACTGATCCTTTTTTTCCTTCCAACATAATCTTCGGATGAACTCTTTGTTTACCCCATTTTTTTTTTCCTTTTCTAAAAAGTCCAGCATATGTGGATTTGCCAAAATACGCTCCCCAACCAAATTTTACAACTTTATTTCCGATAAAGTTTTTTACATTTATTGGATGCCACTCGCAATTACTAGTTTTAACTAACTCAAAAATTTCTTCCCCCAACAACTTTGAGACTCTCTCGTCAGCATCAATTTCTAAAATCCATTTGTATCTGCATTTAGTTATACCAAAATTCCTTCTATCACCTTCAATTTCCCAACTACCAGAAAAAATTTTATCTGTAAATTTTTGGGCTATTTTTTTTGATCCATCTGTACATTTATCTAAAACTATTACAATCTCATCTGCAAAGAATTGTATTTGCTTTAAACAATCATCTAATTGATTTTCTTCATTATTAATAATTAAAAGAATTGATAAATTTTTCATTTATTTTTGATATTAGCCTTTGAAAATTTCAGTATTTTTTGTACTACAATATTAACTTGCAAATCCTCCATCAATGAACCACAATTCTTGGAATTAAAACTTTCTGAACCCATTAGTTCTTCAGGAGATTTTGGACTGCAAACACCTAAAGTTTTTTTTCCCCAAGGGTGATAAACATTAACATTACTTGGTCCAAATAAGCCTATAGTTGGTATATTAGCCGCAGCAGCCAGATGCATTAAGCCTGAATCATTGCCAATAAATAAATTGCAGTTTTTCATAATAAGAAAGATTTCTGCTAAATTTGTTTTTCCAACCAAATTAAAAAATTCTAATTTTTCTCTTAGCAATGGTAAAATATTTTTTTTTTCTTCCGTTGGGCCTACTATTAAAAAAACAGCCTTTTTAAATAAAATATTTTTCTTAAGTTGTTCAATCATTAAGGAAAACCTATCTATTGGCCAAATCTTACCAATCCAATTTGCACTAGGTGAGATCATAACTAATATTTTTTTTTTTTTTAATATTTTTATTTGATTTAAAAATTTAGTTTTTTCTATTAACTTTTCATTTATGTTAATCGATGGAGAAAGAACTTTGTTATTAATCAATTTTGAAACTGAAATCACTTTGTGATCTGATAAACCGTGCTTTTTCTTCCAAAAAATTCGTTTTTGTTTTGAAAACAAAAATAAAGATACTAATGTTCCTCTGAGATCAACAATATTATCCCAAATAAATGGCACTGTCAGGAACCAAATTTTAAACCAATGAAATGAAAACTTTTTTTTTTTAATTACCAAAACCTCATCAATATTTTTGCTAAACTTAAATAAAGAAGCAGGTACCGACCCACAAACAAGTGTAATATGGATATTTTTATATATTTTTTTATAATAGGCAAAAATACCAGAAGAAAGAATACTATCACCAAGTCTTGTTGAGGAAATGATTAGAAGTTTCTTCATATCTATAATTTAGTTGTCAAAAAATTATAATTTAATAGATTTATTATCATGTTTAAAAATAAAAGATACTACCATGTAATTGAAAATGGAATAATTATAATCAAGGGAGATGATAAATTTGAATTTATTCAATCAATTATTTCAAACGACATAAATATTTTAAAGAAAAATATATCTATTTATTCATCACTATTATCACCACATGGAAAGTTTTTATGTGACTTCTTTATTTCTATAAAAAAAAAATTTTTTTTCATAGAATCACATAAAGCTAACATCCCTGAACTTCTCAATAAACTGTCTCTATACAAGATCAAATCAAAAGTTGAAATTGCTGTTAATGAAAAAATAAGTATTTTTTTAATGAATAATAACGAAGCAAGTAAAATAAACAAAGAATTGAAAAGTGAAATTTCTTTATCATTTATTGATCCAAGATTTGGGAATTTCTCTAGAGTTTATACAGAAAAAAACATTGATAATATTTTTTCAAAATTCTCCATGAATAAGATTTCGCTAAAAAGTTTTGAAGATTTAAGATTAAAAAACTTTATTCCAAATTTTAATGTTGATTGCAAAAAAAATAAATCTTTACTTTTGGAATTAAGGTTTGAGGATCTAAATGGAATTTCCTTTGAAAAAGGATGTTATATTGGTCAAGAAATTACTGCTAGAATGAAATATAGAGCACTTGTCAAAAAAAAGATTTTTGGAACAAAAATATATTTTAAAAGTTTTTTAGAAAGTGAGATTAAACTTAAAAATAAAACTATTGGAGAGCTAATGAGTCACAATAAAAAATATGGTTTAGCAATAATAAATGTAAATGATGCACAAGTTCTTGAAAATGAAAAATTTATCTGTGGTGACTCCATATTAGAGATATCAATTCCATGGTGGTCAAATTAAAAATTTTTAATTGCCAATTTTCTTTCTTAAAATATTTAGTTTTGTGAATGGATTAGTTTTGTAGTCAATTTTTCTTTTTAGTTTTGAAAGACCAGTTAGACCAAACTCATTTTTGATATTCTTTTTTATCCATTCAATGTCCTGGCTAAACCTTATATTATTAATTTTTTTTTTCCTAACAAGTATATTCCATCTTTTATCTAGTTCGTTACATAGCAGTTCAAATCCTTCATTTTTGTGAGAAGATGTTAAAAAAATATTAATTTTCCAGTCAATTTCTTTTCTAAAATAATCCTTACAGCCCTGAAGATCGGAATAGGTAATGTTTGATAGGTTTTCTATATCACTTTTTGTAATCACAATAATATCTGGAATCTCAAAAACTCCTGACTTCATAAATTGAATATGGTCTCCACTAGCTGGCTGAACACATAAAATTACTGTATCAACTATATCTTTTATATTTGTTTCAGATTGGCCAACACCAACTGTTTCTATTATCAAATAATCAAACATAGATCTCATCACAACCATTGATGGAAACGTAAATTCAGCAACACCACCCAAATAATTCTTAGCAGCCATAGATCTAACAAAAACATCATCATCAGAAGCATCAAGGTTTAATCTAGTTCTATCCCCTAAAAGTGCTCCTCCAGACTGGCTTGAAGAAGGATCCACTGCAATTACACCTACAGAAAAATTTTTTTTTCTGATATACTTTATAAGCTGATTTATCAAAGATGATTTTCCCACTCCAGGAGAACCTGTAATGCCTATCACATGCGCTTTAGGAGATGAATGATAATTATCTAACATCGAAATAATCTTTTTAGAATCTTTATTAATTTCAATTTCTTCTAGGATTCTAGATAATTCAATTTTTTTTTTTAATTTTTTTACCATCAATTGTTCAACTTGAAAAATTAAAAAATGAGTTAAGTATCTTCATACATTTATATAGCAACGATTGTCTATTATTTTGTAATTTGATGTTCTCTGTATTTACTGTCACATTATCAAGAAAATTATTTATTGGATCAGAAATTTTTTCTAAAAAATACAAATCAGGATGTGTCAATTTCTCAACATCTTTTAATTGAACTTTACTAAATTTGTCAATCATCTCATTTAAAATATTTTCTTCTCTAGTTTCAAATAACTTAACATCTAGTTCTTTAAAATCTGTCTTGCTAGGGACAATTGATTCTAATCTTTTTAAAGCTTGCATAAAGCTTTTGCCTTTGGAAGTTTTGGTAAAACTGTCAAATATCTTTAAACTCCTATATGTCAAATAGGGATTAAAGCTCTTACCTGACAAATTTGATTTTATTAAATCATTAGAAAAGTCATTATTTAACAAAAAAACAGTTAACCTCTTATTAAAAAAGTTTGTTATTTCATGAAAATTAATTTTTTCATATAATTTTTGTGTTTCAAATAACTTTTTACAATCATCAAAAATCTTTGAAAAATCAATATTCAATTCTTTTTCTATTGAAATTTTTATAATAGATAAAACTGACCTTCTCAATCCAAAAGGGTCACCAGCTCCAGTAAGCTTTTTCTGTGAAAGAAAAAAACCAAAAATATTATCCATTTTTTGGGCTAACGACAAACAAAATGAAAGTTTATTGTTTTCCGAATGAGAAAAGTTAGTAAAATATTGTTGTGAAATAGCTAAGCATACTTCACTTTTAAAACCTTCAAGTGAAGCATAATAGCCACCAACCAACCCCTGCAGGGAAGGAAATTCTTTAACCATTTCTGTCGATAAGTCAGAAAGAGCAATCTTTAATTCTTTTATAGTTTTATCATCTACTTTAAGTCCTATTCTAGTAGAAATAATTTTTGTTAAGACAACAATTCTGTGAACTCTATCAAATAAATTCCCAACACCATCATAAAATATTATTCCCTTCAATTTTTCAACTCTATCTAAAAGAGTTAACCTTCTATCTTCATTAATGAAAAATAACGCATCACTAAATCTAGCTTTCAG
Organism: uncultured Alphaproteobacteria bacterium; assembly: GCA_964473045.1. Lineage (GTDB taxonomy): Bacteria > Pseudomonadota > Alphaproteobacteria > Methylaequorales > Methylaequoraceae > CAYYMX01. The sequence continues at coordinate 9,298 of CAYYMX010000023.1, forward strand.
AACTTTTTGATTCCCCGAAATTAATATTTTATTTTTATCCTTGGCTTTATTTGAGACAAATCCAAAAGAATTCTCCAACTCTTTATCATTCTTTTGGAAATAAAAATAATCTTGTTTATCAGAAATAATTGTCTTCAACAAAAAGTTCGGTAATTTAAAGTATGTCTGATCATATTTTCCAACAAATAAATTTGGAAACTCAACCGAATCTGAAACTTTTGTAACTAATCGATCATCAAACTCATTTTTTAATTTATTCAAAACACAAAAATTTTCTAGTTGTTTGTATATAATTCTTTTTCTTTCATGACCATCTAAAATAACCTTGCTATCCTTCATAATCTTTTTGTAAGAATTTAAATTCTTGCACTTCTGCTTTTTATTACTGTACTGATAATTACCAAAAACATAGATATCTGAAGAAATCCCAGCAAATTTAAAAGATATTTTTTTATTGTCAAAGATACAAAAAATATTTTTTATTGGTCTAATCCATTTTTCATCAAAAGCAGACCACCTCATAGATTTTTTCCACTTTATGGAAGATAAAATATCAGGAATATTACGTTTAAGAATATCAGCAACCTTTATACTGGGTTTTTTTTTAAAAAAAATAATATATTTTTTATTATTAAATATTTTTTTTTTTTAGTTTTTAACTAGATTTAATATTGTTAGATTTAAGAAAACCTTTATTTGCTTTTTCATTCGCCGACGTTTGTGGCCCTTTTATCTCAGAGATCTCAGGCTTTGTAAGATTTGAGATTTTTTCAATAAATATTGTAAACCTTCTAGCAGTAGAAAAAACATTAAGTTTTAAAAAATTTATATTATTTTCATTCAGAAAAGTGGAAAAGAGGTTTTCAAACTCCTTACTTCCTAATTTCTGAGCACTTGATGGTATTTCTTCTCCATAAATTTCTAAAACAAATTCACTCATATTACTTTGAAATCATCTCACAACATTTTTTTACTATAGATCTTATTCTCAATATGTACGCTTGTCTTTCCGAAACTGATATTAGTCCTCTTGAATCAAGAAGATTAAAAGAGTGGCTAGCCTTAATACACAATTCATAAGCTGGTATTGGTAGTTTTTTTTTTAACAATAACTCTGTATTCTTTTCAAGATAATTAAAAGATTCAAAAAGATAATCTTTCGAAGCATACAAAAAATTGTAGGCCGATGATTGTTCTTCATTTAGTCTAAAAATGTCACCATAGGTAATCCCAGACTGATCCCAAACAATATCAAAAATATTTTCGATATTCTGAACATAAATTGCCAATCTTTCCAAACCATATGTTAATTCTAAACTAACAGGTTTACATTCAATACCTCCTATTTGTTGAAAATAGGTGAATTGACTTATTTCCATTCCATTGCACTGCACTTCCCATCCAAGGCCTGCAGCACCTAATGTAGGGCTTTCCCAATCATCTTCTATAAATTTAATATCATTTTCCTTTGGATTTACCGATATTTTATCTAAACTTTCAAGATAAAGACTTTGAGAATCTTTTGGACTAGGCTTTATAATAACCTGGAGTTGAAAGTAATGTTGCAATCTATTAGGGTTTTTCCCATATCTTCCATCCGAAGGTCTTCTGCAAGGTTGAACAAACACAGCTTTCCAAGGGTTTTTTCCTATAGCTCTTAGTGCAGTTGAAGGATGAAAAGTAGCAGCTCCCATTTCCATATCAAAAGACTGGATCAAATGACACCCTTTTTTCATCCAATATGTTTGGAGATTAATAATTATTTCTTGGAATGTAAGCATCTGTTGTTTCAAATTTGAAAAATTTTAGTTAAAATTAAACTTAAAAATACTATATTCAATAAATACCTGAAATTTAAATATTAAATTATCTAGTAACAATATTATAAAATGAAAGTAATAAAACTAAATACTAATAAATTTAAAAACGTTTTCTTTCAAGAAATCCTTGAATGGCTGTCTGAAGACATAAGTCTAGTTAACAAAGAAATATTTAATTTGATGAAGAATGACTTGCCTCTAATTTCAGACTTATCTGGCTATATTATTTCATCTGGAGGTAAGAGAATTAGACCAATCTTAACATTAGCTTGTGCTAAGTTGTGCCATTATTCAGGCAATAGGCATCCCGGATTAGCTTCAGTGATTGAATTAATCCATACCGCAACACTTCTCCATGACGATGTTGTTGATAATAGTAAAAAAAGAAGAGGTAAAAAAACTGCAAACCTAGTTTGGGATAATAAGTCCAGTATACTTGTTGGTGACTATCTTTTAAGTAAAGCGTTCAGAATGTTAATTAAGGATGGGTCAACCAAATGCCTTGAAATAATTTCAAGAACATCAGTAAAAATTTCTGAAGGTGAAGTCAAACAATTAATGGCATCTAATAATTTTAAAACAACAGAATCTCAGTATTTAGATATCATTACCTATAAGACAGCAGAATTATTTTCAGCTGCATGCGAAGTAAGTGGAGAAATCAGTGAAGTTAATGAAGAAAAAAAAACTGCACTAAGGGAATTTGGAAAATTTTTAGGAATAGCATTCCAGATAATTGATGACACTTTAGATTATTTTTTCAAAGATGATGTGATAGGTAAAGATTTAGGTAATGATTTCAAGGAAGGAAAAATGACACTCCCTTTAATTTTATGCTTTAAGAGGAGCAATAAAAAAGAGAAATCGCTACTGGAATATATAACTAGAAAGAATTCTGTTACAATTAGTGATTTTAACTTAACAAAAAATCTAATGAAAAAGTATAATGTAGAAGAGGATTGCAAAAAAAAAGCTAATCATTTTTCTATCATGGCAAAAGATAGTTTAGGAGTTTTTCAAGCATCTCCCGAAAAAGAAAAAGTTTTAAAATTAGTGGATTTTTTAATATTAAGAACAAGCTAACATGGAACATTTATTGCAGTGGGAATAGGTATGCAAAAGTCTAAGATTATTAATACAAAACACTATTTTAAAATTAGATTAATTGAATTTATATCAAAAAATTATTTTCCTATTACATTAATTTTCCTAATATTACTTTTCTATATTTAGTTTTTCTATTAATTTGTCATAATGGATGAATTAAATAAATTCTCAAAACGAGTTAAAAGATATGCTGATTTAGGTGGTTCAGCAAGCATTCTAGCTGTCAAATACTTTGGCTCTAAAATATTTAATGACCATAATGATGTGATGAATGCCGAAGAGCTTGGCAGAATGCTAGGGGGTCTGAAAGGACCAATAATGAAGATTGCACAATTAATTTCTACTGTTCCTGATCTACTTCCCCAAGAATATATAAGTGAACTTACTAAACTTCAGTCCAATGCACCTCCAATGGGGTGGAATTTTGTTAAAAGAAGAATGACAAATGAATTAGGAGAAAATTGGACAAAAAAATTTGAATTTTTCGATAGGGAACCTTTTGCTGCAGCTTCACTTGGACAAGTTCATAAAGCTTTTTATAAAAAAAAAAGTGTGGTCTGTAAATTACAATACCCGGATATGCTTTCAATTGTAGAAGCAGATATCAATCAACTTAAACTTATTTTTTCTATTTATAAAAAATTAGACCAAAGTATAGATACTTCAGAAATTCAAAAGGAAATTTCATCTAGGGTTAGAGAAGAGCTTGATTATAACAGGGAAAAAAAAAATGTTTATTTGTTTAAACATATTTTTAAAAACTTCAAGAATATAAAAGTACCTGGAATATTTGATGAAATATCTACTAAAAGACTTCTTTGTATGAGTTTTTTAAAAGGAAAAAAATTACTGGAATTTAAAAATAACAGTCACTTAGATAGAAAAACTATTACTTTAAATATGTTTAGAGCTTGGTATTATCCATTTTACAACTATGGATTAATCCATGGTGACCCTCACCTTGGCAACTATTCAGCTGATGAAAAACTAAATATTAATCTTCTGGATTTTGGATGCATAAGAATTTTTAGACCATCTTTTGTTAAAGGAGTTATTAATCTTTATTACTCTATATTAAATAACAATGAGGAATTAGCAGTAAGTGCATACAAAAGTTGGGGGTTTAAAAATATTACAAAAAAATTAATAAAAATACTGAATATTTGGGCAAAATTCTTATATTCTCCACTTTTGGAAGATAGAGTTAGAAAAATGCAAGAAACAAATTCAACTGCTTATGGGGCTGAGGCAGCTTCCAAAGTTCACGCAGAACTAAAAAAAATTGGTGGAGTAAAACCACCAAGGGAGTTTGTTTTTATGGATAGAGCTGCAATAGGGTTAGGTTCAGTTTTTCTTCACTTAGATGCAAAAATAAATTGGTATAAAGAATTTCATGAATTGATAGATGGATTCAATGAGAAAAAAATTAAAAAAAATCAAGAAGCTTCATTAAATCTAGTTAAAATGGAAGAAGTGAATTAATTTTTTTTAAAAACTTCTCTGATAACGATAAAAGTTTGTCTAGCTCAGCCATAGTTTTTGATAATTCCTTAGAATTGTCATCAAGCCAAATCTTAAAGACATAGGCATATATAAAAAAGATGAGATTTTTTTTGAAAAAATCTTTTGGTGATTCTGAGTAAGAATTCGTGAGTTCCAAATAAAAATCAAGAGAATTTAAAACATTTTTCGAAATTTTTTTTAAAATCATAGGATTGTTTTTTGAAGTTAACAATATACTTTTCAAAGAATCCTTATAGGGAGACAATAATTCAAATCTTATCATAATTAACTCAAACAAATTATCTTTAGTTGATGATAAATTAAAATCTTCAAAAGAAATTCTTTTTTCAACCTCTTCATCAATCATTCTGGAAAATTCATCTAAAATTGAATTTTTTGAATTAAAAATTTTTTTTAAATCTGTTAATGAAATCTTTTCTTTTTTTGACAATTTGGTGAGACTGAAATTTGCCCAACCTGAATTTTTAATTAAATCAAAAGCTTTGACTATTATAGCGTTTTTTTCCAGCATTTTATTGAATTCAAGTTGTAATTGAAATATTTATATATATTCTGTTAGAGATGTAAAACAAAAAATGGATTTAAAATATTGAATTAATCCTATTCTGAATTCTAATGAATATAAAGGAAATTGAGAGTTATATTTCTAAGATACCTGACTATCCTAAGCCAGGTATACTTTTTTATGATATTTCAAGCTTAATTTATAATGAAAAAGCTTTTTCTGCTAGTATAGAAGTATTAAAAAAAGCTATAAAAAACTACAAATTTGATATTATTGCAGCTATAGATGCTAGAGGTTTTATTTTTGGTTCAGCATTGGCATTAAGTTTTGGGGTTGGACTCGTAATGATAAGAAAACATAACAAATTGCCTAATAAAACTTTTAGCTACGAGTATGATTTAGAATATGGAAAAGATATTCTTGAAATTAACCAGGAACTTCAAAATAAAAGTTGCTTAATTATTGATGATCTTCTTGCAACAGGTGGAACGGGTTCAGCTGCTGTTGAACTAATAAAAAAATCAAAGGGGGATGTTTGTTGTTTTGCAACCTTAATAGAACTAAACTTTTTAGAAGGCAGAAAAAAGTTTGACATCCCTGTAGAAAGTATAATTCAGTACTAATATGACAAGAGATCACAAATTATTTTTAAAATGGATGGTCCAGTTTGGTATGATTTTTTTTTTCATATATTTTGTTTACGATCAGGATTTAATTTTAAAAATTCTTTCTTCTGACAGAAGTTATATAACAAGTTTAATTCTTTTTTTATTTTTTGTTGTTAGTACTCATTGTTCTTATTTTACATTTATTATTTCATCAGAACTAAATAAGGCTCACATAATAAAAAAAAATCTTCTAAGAGAAAATGTAAAGCTTAGGATTGTTGATGAACGTTTAATACTTACCTCTAAAGGCGAAATTTCTAGCGGAATTGTTTGTGATTATTTTAAAGATTTGATTGGATTAAAAAAAGGTGGTGCTACAACTCATGTGCAAATTCTTGAGACATATATAAAAAAAACTATTAATTACTACGAATTTGGATGGTTTTGCTCAGACATCATGCTCAAATTAGGTTTAATTGGGACTGTCATAGGTTTTATTATTATGCTTGGCTCCTTGTCAGACATTACCACTTTTGATGTTACACTTCTTCAAGGTGTTTTGACTACAATGGGAAGCGGAATGGGTGTAGCTCTCTACACTACATTATCTGCTCTTGTTGCAGGAGTATTGATTGCAATACAATATTTTAATCTTGAAAGCGGTTGTGAAGAACTTTTTTCTGTTCTCAACCAAATCTCAGAAATTAGTATTGATAGTAGCTTATAATGTCATACTCTAGCAGAAGACTCAGAACTGATCCTTTCACTGATCTATTGTTCAATATACTTTTAGCATTCACACTATTAATGTTTTTGGCAATTATTTTTATGAATCCAATACCAAAGACTGGGGTTATTAATCCTAAAGCTGAGTACATTATCACCGTTAGTTGGAAAGACAATAATCCTGACGATGTTGATACTTATGTTCAAAGTCCCACTGGAGATTTAGTATGGTTTCGAGGAACTGAAGCAGGGTTTGTTCACTTAGATAGGGATGATCGAGGATTATTAAACGATACTATAATTATAAATGGTGAAAAAATTCATAATCCCCTTAATCAAGAAGTTGTTACACTTAGAGCTGTAGTGCCAGGGGAGTAT
>CAYYMX010000024.1:0-15507 GCA_964473045.1 uncultured Alphaproteobacteria bacterium
TGAAAATCTAGTAATTATTTTTTCCCAATGTCTGTCATAAAAGAAAAAGATTGCTAAACATTGAATTAGAATAAGAGGAACAAAGAATATAAGTAAAAGTCTGGCGAGAAGCTTTTTTGGCAATATTTTCTTGAATTTTTCAATCATATTCACTAATAAGCATATATCCTTTGCCCCTAATAGTTCTTAGAAAAGAATTTTTTTCATTTGAAAGAATTTTTTTTCTTAGCCTAGTTATAATTACATCGATGGAGCGAAGATTTGATTGAAGGCCAAGTTTTTTAGCAATCTCTTCTCTGGAGATTTCGTGGTTTAAATTTTTTGTTAATATCTCAACAAGTTGTTCTTCAGAGTTGGTTAAATCTATTCGATGGTTGTTTTTTTTTAATTCTTTGGTATTGAAATCAAATTCAAAATTACCAAAATATGATTTTCTATTAACTTTTGTATTAATTCTTGGATTAAGTAATTTTTTTATTCTTAAAACAAGTTCCATGGGCTCAAAAGGTTTTATAAGATAATCATCACATCCATTAATGTAAGATTCAGTTTTTTTTTCAATATTACTATTAGCTGTAAGCATTATTATTGGAATGTTTATGTTTATTTTTCTGAAAGTTTGAAGGAATTTAATCCCACTAACTTTTGGCATCATAATATCCAAAACAATTAAATCAAAGATAAAAAAATTTGACAATGTTTGCGCTTCTACAACATCTCTAGCTGTAGAGACCCTGAAACTATTTTTTTTAAGAAAGTCACTAAGTAGTTTTCGTATTTTGTCATCATCATCAATGCAAAGAATATGAAATTTGTTTTTTTGTTCAGGGTTCATGAATTAAAAATCTTTAACATTTATTATTAGTTTTTCAATGGTATAGTTATTAAATTTTAACCTATAGGGAAAATTATGCAAATAGTCCCTTTTGATAATAGAGATGGTCATATTTGGTTCAATGGACAGTTTGTTAGGTGGACAGAGGCAAATATTCATATTTTAAATCATGGTCTTCATTATGGTAGTTGTGTTTTTGAAGGAATAAGAATATATGACGGAAGAGTTTTTAAACTTGATGATCACGTAGATAGACTCTTTAGATCAGCAAAAGTTTTAGATATGGAAATTCCTTGCGATAAGGATACTATAAAGAGTGTAACAGTTGAGATAACTTCCAAACAAAAAATCCGGAATGGTTATATTAGACCAGTTGTCTGGCGGGGGAGTGAAGTGATGGCAATTTCGGCTATTAAAGGTACTACAAATGTAGCCATAGCTGCTTGGTCCTGGCCATCATATTTTTCTCCAGATAGACTGTTGGAAGGTATAAAAATTACTGTTTCAAACTGGGTTAGGCCTTCGCCAAAGTCCGCTCCAACTGATAGTAAGGCAGCAGGATTATATATGATTTGTTCATTGAGCAAACATGTTGCAGAATCAAAAGGATTTGATGATGCACTAATGCTTGATTATAGAGGTTTTATTGCTGAAGCAACTGGCGCAAACATTTTTTTTGTCAAGAATGGAGAATTGTTTACTCCTATACCAGATTGTTTTTTAAATGGTATAACAAGACAAACAGTTATTGAAATTGCTAAAAGTTTAAATATTAAGGTAAATGAAGAACACTTTAAGCTAGATTTTTTATCAGATTGTGATGAAGCATTCCTAACTGGCACTGCTGTAGAGATTACACCTATAAAATCTATAGATAACTATACTTTTTCTATTGATAAAATTACAACAACACTTATAAGTGAATTTAAAAAACTAGTTACAAATTAATTTTTTTAAATCTTCTTTTTCTTGTTCTACCCATTCAGAATGATTGATAAAATTTTCTTTTTTCCAAAATGACACTTTTGCTTTAAGCCAGTCAATTAAAGATTCTAAAAAAATAAAACTCTCTTTTCTATGTTTGCTTGCAACTAAAACTAAAACAATATTTTCATTAGGTAATAACTTTCCATATCTATGTATTATCAAATAATCATTTATCAAAATCTTGCTATTTAATTTTTTTACAATTTTTTTTATTTGAAAAGTTGCCATTGCTTTATAACATTCGATATCAATACTAATAATTTGTTTGTTTTTTTTTGTTTTTCTCACTTTCCCTAAGAATGATGCTACTGCTCCAACATTTGTATTTTTTTTGGTAAAAGAATTAATCTCTCTTGCAAAATCAAAATTTTTTTTTTGAATTCTTATTTTCATTATCCTCCTGTTACGGGAGGGAACAAAGCCAATTCATCTTCATTCTTAACTTCCTTAGAAGGATTAACATATTCGCAATTAATTGCACATTTTATGTTAGTTACTTTAGAAAATGCATAATCATAATTCTTTCCCTTTTTTCTTAGGTCAATGATAACTTCAGAAACAGTTTTTTTTTTGGTTATTATGATTAAATCCTGACTTTTACCAATCAGTTGTTTTAACTCTGCAAAATAAAAAATTTTCAATTTAACATATCCTCGTAACGAAAAAACTTTAATAGTGTGCCTTTTTTAATTTTTTTTTGGTTTTCATCAATTTCAATTATACCATCAGTTTGCGTGATTGAGGAGATTATTCCAGACCCAGTTTCTTTAAAGTTTTGAAGAGATTGGACATTTTTTTTAGTTTTTATAGAACCTCTAATCCACTCTTTTCTCCCAATTTTTTTTTCAAGATTGAAGTCCGATGGCAAAAGTCTTTCTACTAGTTGAAAATTTTTAACACCTGCTATTTTCTTGACAAAATCTATGACTAACATGAAGAATGTAATTATTGCTGCTACTGGATTTCCAGGAAGTCCAACAAAAGGTACATTATTGATTTTTCCAAATGCAAAAGGTCTGCCTGGTTTGGCAGACAATCCCCAAAAACCAATTTCTCCATTTTTTTCAAAAACCATTCCTATTTTATCAATTAGGCTTCTAGAGATTCCACCAGAGGTAATAATTAAATCATTCTTCCCTTTACAACTAAATAATTTTTTTTTGGATTCAAGTAGGTTATCTTTTAAAATACCATGATCTACAACATCACAACCAATCTTTTTGAAAAGTGCTAGTAAAACAGTTTTATTACTGTCATAAATTTTAAACTTTTTTTTTGAAGAGTTTCTTCTTATTAATTCATTTCCAGTAGAAAAGATTCCAATTTTGAGTTTTTTAAATACTTTGATTTTTTTTATACCAACTGAACTTAATTGTGCTAGGTCAACTGTACGAATTTTCCTCCCTTTTTCAAAAACTAACATTCCTTTTATTAGATCTTCACCTTTGGCTCTTATGTTAGATCCTTTCGGAGGAATATCTAAGATTTCAATTTGATCACCTAGAATTTTACATTTTTCTTCAAAGCAAATAGTATCTATTTGAAGTGGTCCAGAATTTAACATGTAAGATCCAGTAAAAACCCTTATAGCCTCATTCACATTTACATTGCCAATGAAAGGTTTTCCAGGAAGAGATTGCCCAACTATTGTTAATATTTTTTTTTTATTATTGATTAAGTTTTTATAGTTAAAAGCATAACCATCAACTGCAGAATTATCGTATTCAGGAATATTAACTTTAGAAAATATATTTTGAGCAAGTATTCTATCTTCACATTCATTGACTTTTTTAAGTTCAATTTTTTTTATAACTTTGGCACTTTTGAGCATAATTCTTTTTGCTTCTTGTGGTGAAATAAGTTGGTTTTTAGGATTTTTTTTATTCATATTTAAAATTTGTAATAAATTTGCTAATTTTTTCAGTTTCAGTGAATTTAAATGTTGGTAGTGTAATGTTAGATAATTTTTCGTCTTTCTTGTCATAGACTATTGCTTTTATAAAACTGTCATTTTTCATAATAAGTGGTCTTTTTTGGGAAGATTTTACAACTTCAATTTTAGGAATTTTACTGTATTTTAATCCCTCAACTAAGATTAAATCTGTTTTATTTGAGAATTTTTTTAATACTTCATTTAGACTTATTTTTGCTGTTTGGGTCGAACTTATCATTGCCCATTTTTTTTCATTATAGATTAGAACTTCGTTTGAGCCAGAACTAAGATGATTGAAACTATCTTTTCCAGGTTTATCAATATCAAATTTGTGATGTGAATGTTTTATTGATGAAACGCAAAAATTTTGTTTCTTAAGATATTTTATTACTCTACAGATCAGATCAGTTTTTCCACACCCACTCCAGCCTACAATTCCAAAAATCTTCTTCATGTCAGAAAAAATTTATATTCCTTTTAAAGTATAAATATCCAGTGTATATGGTGAGTATTGAAGAGATGGTCAATCCGAATGCCCCTATTAAATAGATAAGATTAGTTTCAAAGTTATCTTGAACAATAAGAAAACCAAGTGAAATCATCTGAATAAGAGTTTTTAATTTTGATAACTTTGTCACTAAAAGGTTCTGCATTTTATATGAAAAAAAATCTCTTAGACCAGAGACTAGAATTTCTCTTAAAATGATTACAAGTGCAGGATATACCAAAAAACCATCTATCTTTTCAATAACAACCATTATAAAAATTATAGAAACAACTAAAATTTTGTCAGCAATAGGGTCAAGAAATTTTCCAAAGTTACTCTCAATCTCAAGCCTTCTAGCTAGGAACCCATCAAGAAAGTCTGATAAGCCCGCAAATATATAAAAAAATAAAGCAACCCAGTTATAATTTGTGTCATTGAGTTCTAAGCAAATTATGATACATGGAATCAAAATTATTCTTAGAGATGTAATTAGATTAGGTATGTTTTTTTTGTTAAACAATTTTATTAAATTCCTCATATATCTTCCTTGCAATCTTTTTACCAATTCCAGGTGTTTTTTTTAGATCATCAATACTAGCTGTCTTTATATTCTCTATCGATCCAAAATACGATAGTAATTTTGATCTATTTTTTCTTCCAACACCACCAATTTTGTCAAAAATTGAATTTTTTATTGACATTAATCTTTTAACTCTTTGAGATGAGACTGCAAACCTATGAGCTTCATCTCTTAATCTTTGTAGTAAAAAGAATTCTTCATTTGATTTGTTAAATTTTACCAACCCATTAAGAGTAAATATTTTTTCATCACCAACTATTCTTCTTTTCCCTTTTGCAATACTAATTAAATCAATATCTTCTATGTTTTTATTTTTTAAAACTTTTAGAACAGAGTTTAAATGACCTTTACCTCCATCAATAATAAGCAGGTCAGGTTTTTCACTTTTCCATTTATTGTTTAAGGTAAATCTTCTATTAATTACTTGAGTTAACATAAAATAATCATCATTCAAAATACTTTTTGTGGATTTGATATTAAATTTTTTATATTTTTTTTTTTGGAAAGAAAAGTTTTCATACACTACCATTGCTCCTACAGGATCGGTTCCACTTAGGTGGCTGTTGTCATAGATTTCAATTCTGTTTGGAAATTTTTTTAATTTAAGGGATTTTGCTAGGCTCTTCAATAATCCTAAATTTTTTTGTTCTGATTTTAATTTATCTTTTAATGATGCTATTATGTTAGATTCAACCATTCTTAAGAGTGACATTTTTTTTCCTCTACTAGGAACTTTAATCTCTACTTTAAATCTTTTATTTTTTGATAATATAGAGGATAATGTGATTTTTTTTTTTATTCTCTGATTTATATAAACTATTTTTGGGGCTAAGTTTGATGAATAAAAAATAATTAAAAACTGACTCAAAACTTCTTTCGCATCATTGCTGATACTTTCTTTGAAAAAAAACTCTTTATTTCCTAAGTTCTTTCCAGATCTAAAGAAGAAAATTTGTACACAAAATTCATCAAAATTCTTTATGCAACAGACTATGTCAAAGTTTTCATCATTATTAAGGTCTGAATATTTTTCTTGAGAAATTTTTGTTAGTGCTTTTATTCTGTCTCGTAAAATTGTTGCAGTTTCATAATTTTGACTTTTGCTTTCAACTTTCATTTGATTTATTAAGTTTTCCTTAATTAATGAGTCTTTTCCTTTTAAAAATAAAATTGCATTATCCACTAGTTCTTTGTAATCATTTTTTTTTATTAGATTTGTACATGGTGCACTACATCTTTTTATTTGATATAAAATACATGGCCTTGTCCTAGAATTAAAAATATTGTCAGAGCAACTACGGAGTAAGAAAGCCTTTTCTAATTGAGTTAAGTCTTCATCCACTGCTCTAGAATTTGCAAACGGTCCAAAAAGAAAATCCTTTTTCAAATGTTTTCCTCTTATTTTTCTAATTCTTGGCCATTTTGATCTTTCATCAATCATTATAAATGGGTAACTTTTATCATCCCTAAATCTTATATTGAACTTTGGTTTGAAACTTTTTATAAGATTGCTTTCTAGAATAAATGAATCAATCTCAGTTGGCGTTTTAATAAAAATTATTGTTTGAGTTAGACTTATAAGAATTTTAGTTCTTTTGGTGTGTTTTCCAATATTAAGATAAGAAGAGATTCTTTTTTTTAAGTTTTTGGCCTTACCTATATAAAGTGGGTTCTTATAAGAATCTAAAAATTTGTATACTCCTGAACCTTTAGGAAAAGTTTGGGATGCTTCTTTAACTTTTTTTAGTCCATTATTATAGTCATATTTTTCTGTTTCAACTGTCATCATTTGATGTAAGATATTGCTTTTATTATAAAAAATTATACAAAAAATACTATCCACTAAATTTGTGGATAAATCTGTTAGTAATCTTAGAGTTTTCCCTTTAATCGTAACATTTCTGTGACTTTTATTAAATTGATTAATATTTAATCAAAATTGTAAATATTTGAATCTACTACAGAAAAAAAATGTTTTAATCAATTATTACAGGTAAATTTTAAAAAAATCTTGAAATTGACTTTTTCTCGCTTTTCAGGTGTTTTGTGAACAACTTCAGGTTTTTTATTCCATTTTCATTTTTTTTGACTTTGAATGTGCCCAACCTAGACTTTGCCCTGAATCAAGTGTCAAAATTTCTCCAGTGACGGAATTATTATTAATTATGTAATCAATTGCATTATTTATTTCAGATAGGTTAACTTGTTTTTTTAAAGGTGTCCTCAAAATTTGACTTCTGAATTGATCTGGTGATTGATTTTTACTTTTCAATGTTGGGCCTGGTGAAATTCCATTCACCCTTATTTTTGGTGAGAGTGAAATGGCTAAACTTATCGTTAATGCTGAGAGCGCAACTTTGCTTATAGTGTAAGAAGTAAAATAGGGTGTAATATTTTTTACTCTTTGATCAAGAATATTTATTATTATACCTTCTCTCTTACCCAGTCCTTTCACAAAATATTTTGACAAAAAGAAAGGTGTTTTAAGATTAACATTGATATGTCTATCAAATATATAATCAGAAGAATCTAGTAAATTATCGTAATCAAATATTGAGGCATTATTTATTAGCAAATCTATTTTACCGAATTTTTCTAAAATATTTCTAAAAAAAACGTTTAAATTTTTGTTTTTTTCAAAATCAAATTTAAATCCCATAAATTTTGCATTAGTAGAATCCAATTCTTTTTCAAACTTTTCTAATTCTTTTTTTGATTTGTTATATTGAACCGCTACATTATAGCCTTTTTGGATTAGATGCGTTGCAATCGATCCACCTATCCTCTTAGTTCCTCCAGTTATTAAGGCTGATTTATATTTTTTCATTAATTCCTAACTCTTTTCTTTCTAAAATCTTTATTTTATCACGTAAATCTGCTGCTTTTTCAAAATCAAGGTTCTCAGCATATTGAAACATTCTTTTTTTTAAATCCTCAATATCACTCTTAATTATAAAGCTTTTCTTGTTTTTTTCTTTGTTTTTATTTTCTTTTCTCTCAGAAAAGTTTACGATATCATCGATTTTCCTATATGTTGATTTTGGAACTATATTGTTCTCCTTATTATATTTTATTTGTTTAATTCTTCTTCTGCTTGTTTCATTCAGTGCATTCATAATTGAATCTGTTTTTCGGTCAGCATAGAGGATAACTCTTCCATTAACATTTCTAGAAGCTCTTCCAATTGTCTGAATCAGAGAAACTTGAGACCTTAAAAAACCTTCTTTATCTGCATCAAATATTGATACTAAACCACATTCAGGGATGTCTAATCCTTCTCTAAGAAGATTAATTCCTACTAAAACATCGTATTCTCCTAGCCTTAGATCTTTTATTAACTCAATTCTTTCTATTGCATCAATATCTGAATGCATGTATCGAGTATTTATACTATTATCATTTAAAAACTCTGTAACTTTTTCTGCGAATTTCTTGGTCAATGTTGTAATTAATACTCGAAGTTTCTTTTTTTTCATTTTTTTGCATTCTTCAATAATGTCTTCTACCTGATTTGAGGCTTTTCTAATTTCACAAATTGGATCAACTAGACCTGTAGGCCTTACTATTTGTTCTACAAACGCACCTTTTGTTCTATTTAATTCATATATTCCTGGAGTGGCAGAAACATAAATTGTTTGACCCTTAAAAGATTCCCACTCTTCAAACATTAGTGGTCTATTATCTTTGCATGATGGAAGTCTAAATCCATAGCATTCCAGTGTTTCTTTTCTTGATCTATCGCCTTTAAACATACCTTTAATTTGTGGAACAGTTACATGTGATTCATCCACAAACAGTATTGTGTCTTTAGGTAAATATTCAAACAATGTTGGAGGTGGCTCTCCCTCTTTCCTTCCTGTCAGATGGCGAGAATAATTTTCAATTCCAGAGCAAGTACCAGTTGCTGTAATCATTTCTATATCAAATTTTGTTCTTCTTTCAATTCGCTCAGCTTCTAAAAATAATTTTTTTGATTCAAAATACTTAATCCTAACTGCTAGCTCTTCTCTTATTTTTTCAACTGCACTTTTTAAAGATGGTTGAGGTGTCACGTAATGACTGTTTGCGAAAACTAAAATTTCATTCAGACTTTTAGTAATATCACCAAGAAATGGATCAAATTCATCGATTGACTCTACAATATCTCCATAAAAAGATATTCTCCAAGATTTATCTTCGAAATGGGCAGGAAAAATTTCTAAAATGTCACCAGTGCTTCTGAATGTACCTCTTATGTGCACTTGATCGTTTCTTTTATATTGTAACTCAACTAATCTTCTTTTCATTTTTTCCATATCAAAATTTGTACCTTTTTTTACTTTGAATGCCATTGAAGAGTATGATTCAACTGAACCAATTCCATAAATGCATGATACGCTAGCTACAATTATAGTATCTTTTCTTTCTAATAAAGCTCTTGTGGCGCCATGTCTCATTCTATCAATCTGTTCATTTATAGAAGATTCTTTTTCGATATATGTGTCAGATCTAGGGACATAAGCTTCTGGTGTATAATAGTCATAATAAGAAACAAAGTATTCAACGCAGTTTCGAGGAAAGAAATTTTTCATTTCACCATATAATTGAGCAGCTAATATTTTATTCGGAGCAAATATTAATGCCGGTCTTTGAAGACTATTTATAATGTTGGCCATCGTAAATGTTTTTCCAGAACCAGTAACACCAAGTAGCACTTGATCTTTTTCTTTTTCAATTAGTCCTTTGCACAGATCTTTTATAGCAGAAGGTTGGTCTCCAGATGGTTTGTATGAACTCTTTATTTCAAAGGTTTTTTTTTTCATTTAAACAAAATTGATCTAATTAAATTTTCTAATATCATTTTAATTATCTTTATATATAATCGAAAAATTAAAGTTTTAAATTTTTTTTCTTATTAATGAAATCAACTTCTGAAAGAATTAATCGCTTTAAGCCATCTTTGACAGTTAAAATCTCCCAAAAGGCTCGAGAAATGAGACTTAGTGGAAAGAATGTTATTAGTTTAAGTTCTGGTGAACCTGATTTTGATACACCAAACCATATTAAAAAAGAAGCCATAAAATCTATTAATGCGGGTTTTACAAAGTATACCCAAGTTGATGGAATTCCGGAATTAAAGGAATCAATAGTTAGAAAATTTATTTATGAAAATAATATTAAGTATGAACAAAATCAAATTAGCGTTGGTGTGGGCGGGAAGCATGTGATTTATAATCTTTTTATGTCTTCAATCAATCATGGTGATGAAGTAATAATTCCAGCTCCCTACTGGGTTTCATACCCTGATATTGTAAGTTTATGCGGAGGCCAGCCTAAGACTATAGAAACAAAAATAGAAGATGGTTTTAAAATTACTCCAGAATTGTTGAAAGAAAAAATAACAAAAAAAACTAAATGGTTAATAATTAATTCTCCATGCAACCCGACCGGAACAGTATATTCAAAAAAAGAATTAAAAGAAATCTCCAAAGTTTTAATAGATCATTCTTGGGTCAAGATTTTATCTGATGATATTTACGAACATATTTTGTATGGTCAAAGTGAGTTTTCAAATATTATAAATGTTGAGCCAAGACTTTATGAAAGAACTTTTATTGTAAATGGTGTTTCCAAAGCTTTTTCAATGACAGGTTGGAGAATAGGTTACGGAGCTGGAGATCCAGCCTTAATTGAATCGATTTCTAAAATTCAGTCTCAAAGTACAACTAATCCATGCTCAATAAGTCAGATTGCAGCCAAACATGCTCTTGACAGTAATAAGGATTTTTTAGAGGAATGGATAAGAAAGTTTGAACAAAGAAAAGAATATTTAATTAATTTCTTTCAATCAATTAAAGAATTTAAGACTTTTATTCCTGATGGAGCGTTTTATCTATTTATTTCTTGCGAGGGTTTTTTATACAAATCAGATCACAAAGGCTTTCTTGTCAAGAGTGATGTGGATTTTGCAGAATATTTGCTAACAGATGCTGGAGTTGCTGTGGTTCCGGGTATAGCCTTTGGTATGTCACCGTATTTTAGAATATCTTATGCTACTTCACTTGAGAAACTAAAGAAAGCTTGTAATTTAATTGAAAAATCTGTAGACAAACTAAAATAATGAAAATCTTGGTTTATGGAGCTGGTGGAGTTGGGTCATTTATTGGAGCTTTTTTAAAAAGATCAGGTTTTGATGTAACTTTTCTTTGTAGAGGAGAGAGGTTTAACTTTCTAAAGTCTAATGGCTTGAGACTTGAAAGTATCCTTGGTAATATTTTTTTTCCAAAAATTAGTGTTTTAAAAAAATTATCACATACAAAAAAGTTTGATATAATAATAAATACGGTAAAACTTTATGATTTTGAAAGTTCACTAAAAGATATACTAGATAAGCTAACTGGTGATTTTATAATTTTACCTTTCCAAAATGGAGTTTATGCTGAAGAATTGATTAAAAAAAAGATTGGTCAAAAAAAAACTTTTGGAGCTGTTGCGCAAATTTCTTCTACAATTAATAACAAGCAAGTAGTTAAACATAATGGAAGATTGGCAACTTTCTTTGTGGGTTCTTATAATGGAAAACATAATGAAAAGCTAGAAGATTTTTGTCAAAAATCTATAGAATGTGGTCTTAACATATTTTTAAAAGAAGATATAAGACAAAAAATTTGGGAAAAGTTTATTTTTTTGTCAGCATTTAGTGGGATAACTACTCTTAGTGAGAAGCCTATAGGAGATATTTTTGGTAATAAAGATTTAAAAAAAATGTTTGTTAATGCTATGAATGAAACCTATACGCTTGCAAAACTATCTGGTGTTTGCTTTAAGCAAAATCCAGTGAATGTGTGGCTTGAAAAAATATCAAAAATGCCAAATGATTACACTTCATCAATGTTTGTTGATTATAAGAATGAGAAAAAACTTGAATTAGATTGGTTATCAGGATTTGTAGTTAAAAATTCAAAAAAACATAAGATTAACTGTAATACACATGAAGAAATCTTTAGAGAAATAATGGCTAGATAATTTTTTTTTTGTTAAGAAAACTTTCAACTTCTATAGCACTCATACATCCCATACCTGCAGCTGTAACGGCTTGTCTATATATTTTGTCAGTTACGTCACCAGCAGCAAAAACACCATTAATGCTAGTCTTTGTTGAATCCGGCTCTGTTATAATATATCCCTCATTATCCATTTTTAGGGATTTCTTAAAAATTTCTGTTGAAGGAATATGTCCAATAGCAACAAAAAATCCGTCAAGATTAATGTTTTTTTTTTTTTTGTTAACAATATTTTGAATAGTTATTGACTTTATCAACTTTGAAGATAAATCACCATTAATTTTGGTTACAACTGTATCCCAAATTATGTCAACATTCTTTTTCTTGAACAATCTATCTTGCAAGATTTTTTCACCCCTTAATTTATCCCTTCGATGAATCAAAGTTACACTTTTACAAAGATTTGATAAAAAAAGAGCTTCTTCTAAAGCTGTATTTCCTCCACCTACGACGATAACTTTTTTATTTTTAAAGAAAAAACCATCACAGGTTGCACATGCGGAAACTCCATATCCTCTAAAATCTTTTTCTCCTTCAATATCTAACCACTTTGCCTTTGCTCCAGTAGCTATAACAACAGAAAATGTATTTATTATTTTTTTTTCAGTTTTTACTTTGAAAGGAAAACAGTTGAAATCTACTTCAACAACATAGTCATTTTCAATGCTTGTTCCGTATTCTATAGCCTGTTTTCTCATCTGTTCCATTAGCCAGGGGCCTTGAATTGGTTTTTCAAATCCAGGGTAATTTTCTACATCTGTAGTAATTGTTAATTGTCCCCCAGGTTCTAGACCACTTATAATCATGGGATGTAAACCAGATCTTGCTGAATATATTGCTGCAGTATAACCAGCTGGACCAGATCCAATAATTAGAACATTCTGAGTTTTATTCATTTTATTTCAATTTTATAGAATTTATTTGGTACTCTTTAAGGCCATTTGGTGTTTCAACTTCGAAAACATCATCAATACTTTTATTTATCATGGCTTTACAAAGTGGGGCAGAAATAGAAATTTGATTTTTTTCAATGTCAGCCTCATCAGCACCTACAATTTTATAAGTGTGCTTATTATTATTGTTCAAATCTGTAACTTTTACTGTTGCCCCAAAGACTACTTTTGAACAATCTAAATTTGAGGTGTCTATTATTTCCGCTCTATTAACTTTGTTTTCCAATTCAGAAATTTTTCCTTCGATAAAACCTTGTTTTTCCCTTGCTGCATGATATTCAGCGTTCTCTGACAAATCTCCATGTTCTCTTGCATCAGAAATAGCTTTAATAACATTTGGTCTATCAATATTTTTTAATTTTTCTAATTCTGACTTAAGTTTTTTAAAACCGTCGTAAGTCATAGGGAATTTTTGATCCATAATGTAAGATTATAACTCTTTAAAATTATTAATTCTATTATTTATAGTATTCTTGAATTGGTTTAACATTCAAGTCACTTTTAGCAACAATGTTTAGACCTGTGATTGCAATTTTAGCAGCTGAAATTGTTGTAAAATAAGGTATTTTGTTTCTTATTGCACTTCTCCTTATAGAAAAACTATCAGATAAAGACTTTTCACCACTGGTAGTATTAATAATAAGATTTATTTTTTTGTTTTCTATTAAATCAACTATATGCGGATTACCTTCATTTACCTTGTTGACAACTTTTACATTTATTGAAAACTTTTTGAGAAAATTTGCAGTTCCTTTTGTTGCAAGAATTTTAAAATTTAATTTTTCAAGAATTTGAGATAAAAGAATTATATTTTCTTTATCTTCATCTCTTACAGATACAAATACAAAACCCATTCTTGGCAAATAGTTTCCTGAAGCTATCTGTGATTTCAGGTAAGCTTTTGGAAAATTTTCATCAATACCCATAACCTCTCCAGTTGATTTCATTTCTGGACCTAGTACAACATCTTCACCTGGAAAACGATCAAAAGGAAATACAGATTCTTTAACACAAACGTACTGTTTTTTTGGTTTCTTTAAATTAAAATTGTTCAACGATTTTCCTAACATTATTTTTGTAGCAATGTTTGCAAGTGGAATTCCTAAGGCTTTGGATATAAATGGAACTGTCCTGCTTGCTCTGGGGTTTACCTCAATTACAAAAACTTTTTCATCTTTAATAGCAAATTGGATGTTAATAAAACCAATAATCTTTAAATTTTTTGTGATAAGCTTAGTAACCTCTTTGATTTGGAATATTAATTTTTTTGAGATTGATTGAGGAGGAATTGAACATGCCGAATCACCAGAATGAACCCCAGCTTCCTCTATATGTTCTAGAATTCCAGCAATAAAAACATTTTTTCCATCTGAAATTGCATCAACATCAATTTCTTTGGCATCAATTAAGAATTCATCAATTAAAATAGATTTATTATTAAGTATAAAATCAGATTTAAAGTAATTTTTCAAATCTTTATGATTATTTATAATTCTCATTGCTCTTCCTCCTAGAACATATGAAGGTCTTATTACTATTGGAAATTGAATCTTTTTAACAGAAGTTTTAGCTTGACTGTAATTGTGTACAATTGCACTAAGAGGTTGTTGTATTTTTAGTTTTTTCATTAATTTGTTAAATCTATCTCTGTCTTCAGATAAATCTATAGATTCGAATGAGGTTCCTAAGATTTTAATTCTGTTTTTGTGAAGATATTCAGAGAGTTTTAGTGGGGTTTGACCTCCAAGTTGGACAATAACTCCCAGCAAACTACCTTTAGATTTCTCTGCTTTACAAATTTCTAATACCGATTCACTATCTAGTGGTTCAAAATATAATCTATCCGATATATCAAAATCTGTTGATACTGTTTCAGGGTTGCAGTTAATCATAATTGATTCAATTCCCATCTCTTTTATTGCAAATGAAGAATGTACACAGCAGTAGTCAAACTCTATTCCTTGCCCAATTCTATTTGGTCCCCCACCAATAATTATCACCTTTTTTTTGTTTGTTACTGAAGTTTCTTTTTCAAAATGTTCTGTATTGTTGGTATTGGCCCATGAAGAGTACATATAAGGTGTGTTTGATTCAAATTCTCCAGAGCAAGTATCAATATTTCTGAAAGAAGGCTTTAAATTAAATTTTTTTCTAAGAAATTTAACTTTGGAAACTTTAGCTTGACTGAGTTGAAGTATTTTTTCATCAGAAAACCCTTCTTCTTTTGCTTTAAGAAACAAATTCTTATTGAAATTTTTTTTTAACAATTTCTCAGTTTTAATTAAATCAGATATTTCCCAAATAAACCAAGGGTCATATTTAGAAAGTTCTACAATTTTTTGTAGGGGAATTTTTTTTCTTAAACTTTCAGCAATAATTAAAAATTTGTTTGGTCTATTTTCCTTTAGTAGAGAAATCAATTCATTCTTACTTTTTTTTAATAATTCTTTTGTTCTATCTAAACCTAAAAAACCTACCTCTAAGCTTCTTATAGCTTTTTGTAATGATTCTTTAAAGTTTCTTCCAATTGCCATACATTCACCTATAGATTTCATAGCTGTGCCTAATTTTTGTTCTGTATCGCTAAATTTTTCAAAAGTAAATCTCGGTATTTTTGTGACTATATAATCAATGGTTGGTTCAAAAGATGCTGGAGTTGATTTTGTTATATCATTTTGCAATTCATCTA
>CAYYMX010000025.1:0-15501 GCA_964473045.1 uncultured Alphaproteobacteria bacterium
AAATTCGGTAGGTTTTACTAAAACGTGCTATGAAATCTTTACTTTGTCAAAAAAAGAATTCACTTTTCCACCATACATGACATTATGATACCTAGATACTCAAGAGAAAAAATTAAACGAATCTGGGATCCAGAAAAAAAATTTTCTATTTGGTTGAAAATTGAAATATTGATTTGTGAAGCTCAAAATCAGCTAGGCCTTATCCCAGACTCCACACTAAAAAAAATAAAGAAAATGGCTAGTTTCAATGTAAAAAGAATTGATGAAATAGAAAAAGAAGTAAAACATGATGTCATAGCCTTTTTGACAAACCTTGCAGAAAATATTGGAAAAGACTCCAGATTTGTTCATCAAGGAGTTACATCATCTGATATCCTGGATACAGCTTTATCAATACAACTCAAAGAATCATGTAAAATTATAAAATCAGAACTGAAAAGTCTTATTAACAATTTAAAAATAATCGCAATAAAATATAAGGAAACACCATGCATAGGAAGAAGCCACGGGATTTTTGCTGAACCTACAACATTTGGTTTAAAAATGCTCGGAAGATACTGTGAATTTCAAAGAAATTATGAACGCTTAATAAATGCTGAAAAGGATATTTCTATATGTTCTATTTCAGGTGCTGTTGGAACATTTGCTAACATTAATCCAAAGGTTCAAGAATATGTAGCTAAAAAATTAGGTCTTAAAGTTGAAGATGTTTCAACTCAAATTATTCCTAGAGATCGTCATGCACATTTTTTTGCAGTCTTAGGAATAATTGCTAGTTCCATAGAAAGTTTATCGATTGAAATTAGACACTTGCAAAGAAGTGAAATTAGTGAAGTTCAGGAGTTTTTTTCAAAAAACCAAAAAGGTTCATCTGCAATGCCACACAAAAGAAATCCAGTTTTAAGCGAAAATCTCACAGGAATCTCTCGAGTAATTAGAGCAAACATACTTCCTACACTGGAAAATATTTCTTTGTGGCATGAAAGAGACATATCTCATTCGTCTGTTGAAAGAATTTTGTGTCCTGAATCATTAATTCTGTTGGATTTTTCAATTAATAGAATGACAGGAATCATAAGAAATCTAGTTGTAAACAAAAAAAGTATGATGGAAAATCTTAAAAGAACCAAGGGATTATATAATTCGCAAAGAGTTCTACTCCAAATAATAAAAAAAGGCATAACTCGAGAAAAAGCATATAAAATTGTTCAAAAATTAGCAATACAAGCATGGAACAATAATGATGAATTTAAAATATTATTATTAAAAAGTAAGGAAATAGAAAGTTTATTAACAAAAAAGGAGTTAGATAAAATTTTTGATTTAAATTATCACCTAAAGCACATTGACAATATTTTTAAAAAAGTTCTCAGGTCCGTATGAAAAAAAAAATATATGAAGGAAAAGCCAAAATAATATATAAAGGGCCACAACCCAATACATTGGTTCAATATTTCAAAGATGATGCAACAGCATTTAACAACAGAAAAAAAGCTTCTATTCCTGGTAAAGGTGTATTAAATAATTTTATATCAGAACTTTTAATGACAAGATTATCTGAGATTAATATTCCAAACCATTTTATTAAAAGATTAAATATGAGAGAACAACTCATTCGTAAGCTCGAAATTATACCTATAGAAGTAGTAATTAGGAATGTGTCAACTGGGTCATTAGCAAAGCGACTTGGAATCAAAGAAGGAAAAATTTTATCGAGACCAATTATTGAATTTTATCTTAAGGACGACAAACTTAACGATCCTATTGTTTCTGAAGAACATATTGTTACATTTGAATGGGCTACACAAAATGAATTGGAAGAAATGATCAACATGTCAGCAAGAGTAAATGACTTTTTGTCAGGCTATTTTTTTTCTCAAGGAATTAGACTTGTTGATTTTAAACTTGAATACGGCAGATTTTGGGACAATGAGGAAATCAGAATTATGGTTGCTGATGAAATAAGTCCAGACAATTGCAGATTATGGGATATAAAAACAAATAGAAAGCTTGACAAAGATAGATTTCGCCAAGACTTAGGAGAAGTTGACAAAGCTTACAAAGAAGTTGCGTATAGACTAGGTGTATTATCTGAAAAAGAATTTAAAAAATTTTTAAAGAATGAAATTTAGAGTTTACATCAATTTTAAGCCAGGAATTTTAGATCCTGAAGCTGAAGCTATAAAAAAAACTATCTCTAACATGGGGTACAAAAAGATTACCAATCTAAGGAAAGGAAAGTTTTTTGATATTGAAATTACCCAATCTAAAGATTCTCTTAAAGAAATTGAAGATTTGAGCAAAGAACTTTTATCAAACCCCATTATAGAAAATTTTAAAATTGAAAAAAAAGAATAAAAAAAGTGCCTAAAAATATTATTGGCATAATAATTTTCCCAGGGTCTAATTGTGATAGAGATTTATCAGTTGCAATAAAAAAATGTATGGGAATAAACCCCACCCATATTTGGCATAACACCGCTCACATAAAAAAAGCTGACATAATCTTTTTACCTGGAGGATTTTCATATGGTGATTATTTAAGAGCTGGTACAATAGCAACAAAATCTCCTGCAATAAAAGAACTAATTAGACTCTCAAAAAAAGGAACTCCAGTGATTGGAATATGTAATGGTTTTCAAATCTTAACTGAATGCAAACTGTTGGACGGAGCATTAATCAAAAATGATAACCAACTCTTCCAATGCAAAAATGTTTTTTTAAGAGTTGAAAACAAAATTAACCTTGTTCCAAAATTAGAAAAAAACAAAATTATAAACTTCCCAATTGCTCACTCTCAAGGAAACTTTTTTTCAGATAAAGACACATTAAAAAGCCTTGAAGACAATAATCAAATTGTTTTTAGATACTCTTCTAGAAAAGGAAGAATTAATTCTGATAACAACCCAAATGGATCTTTGCTCAACATTGCTGGAATAGTAAATAAAAAAAAAAACATTCTAGGCATCATGCCTCACCCAGAGAGAGCTATTGATAGTTTTTCAAATAGTAAGGATGGCATCTCTTTTTTTGAGGGACTCAAAGCAATTATCTAATGGAAAACACAAGTGAAATATCTTTAGAAATTGTTAAAAGTCATGGATTAACTCTTAATGAGTATAAATTAATTATAAAAATCTTAAAAAGAATTCCAAATATTTTAGAACTAGGAATTTTTTCAGTTATGTGGAGTGAGCATTGCTCATACAAATCAACAAAAAAATGGCTAAAAACACTCCCTAGTTCTGGCCCACAAGTAATATGTGGTCCTGGAGAAAACGCTGGAATCATAGATATTGGGAATAATGATGCAATTGTTTTTAAAATGGAAAGTCATAATCATCCTTCATTCATTGAACCTTATCAAGGTGCTGCAACGGGAGTTGGTGGAATAATGAGAGATGTATTTACAATGGGGGCCAGACCAATTGCTAACCTTAATTCCTTAAGATTTGGAAATCCCAAGAACTCTAAAACAAAAAATTTACTAGCTGGAGTAGTTAAGGGAATTGGAGACTATGGCAATTGTGTAGGTATTCCAACTGTTGGCGGTGAGTGCTTCTTTCATGAGTGTTATAATGATAATATTTTGGTTAATGCAATGTCTGTAGGTTTGGTAAAAAAAAAAAAAATATTTTACTCATCAGCTAAAGGTAATGGATACCCAATAATTTATGTTGGTTCAAAAACAGGAAGAGATGGGATTCATGGGGCAACAATGGCCTCAGCAGAATTTGAAAAGGAATCTGAAAAACAACGACCTCAAGTTCAGGTTGGGGATCCGTTTACTGAAAAACTATTACTAGAATCTTGTTTAGAACTCATGAAGGAAGATGCTATTGTTGCGATCCAAGATATGGGAGCTGCAGGACTTACTTCATCTTCTTTTGAAATGGCTTCCAAAGGAAATTGTGGGGTGAAATTGTTTTTAGATAAAGTTCCATGCAGGGAAGAAAGCATGACACCATACGAAATGATGTTATCAGAAACTCAAGAAAGAATGTTAATGGTTATAAAACCTGAAAGAGAAGATTTAACTTTTAAAATCTTTAAAAAATGGGGATTAGATTCTGTCAAAATTGGAAAAATTACTAAAACTGGGAATATGGAAATTTTTTTTAATAATGAATTAGTTGGCTCTCTTCCTATAAAGCCATTAGCTGAACTATCTCCGGAATACAATAGAAAGTCGTCTAAAGCGAAAAAAATTAAGATTAAAGAGATTCGCCATGTTCTTAATAAAATTGACTCCAAAAAAATTCTTTTAAAAATAATCTCTGGTCCCAACCATTGCTCAAAAAAATGGATTTTTAAACAATATGATTCTTCCGTGATGGGAGATACCATACATGCATCAGAAAAATCTGATGCTGCTGTAGTAAGAATACATGGCTCAAAAAAAGCTATAGCAATTACTTGTGATTGCAATCCAATTTATTGCAAAGCAGATCCTAAATTAGGTTCTGCAATTGCAGTGGCAGAGTCATGGAGAAATCTAATCTCGTCTGGTGCAACTCCATTAGCTATCACAGATAATTTGAACTTTGGAAACCCTGAAAAACCGGAGATAATGCATGAAATTAAAAAATCAATAGAAGGAATTAAAAAAGCATGCGAGTTACTTAAATATCCAGTTGTTTCTGGCAATGTATCTTTGTACAACGAAACAAACAAAAAATCTATTTACCCCACACCAGTAATTGGAGGTGTTGGTATTATTAAGAATTTTGCAAAAACTTGCTCATTAAAAATTAAAAATAATACTACAGTATTTCTTATTGGGAAAACTTCTGGCCATTTAGAATTATCATTATTCAACCAATTACACAAAAATAATTATGGCAGTCCTCCAAAACTTAATTTTAATCTTGAACTTAAAAATGGTAGATTTGTAAAAAACCTAATTCAAAAAACTAACATTGTTGTTGGATGTCATGATTTATCAGAAGGAGGAATTGCACTGGGTTTGGCAGAATTATGCATAGCAAATGATAAGGGAATTGAGATCAGTGTTCCAAAAAAAATAAAAAACTTTCATAAATGGTTTTTTGGTGAAGATCAATCAAGATATTTACTTGTAATTAACAATGAGAAAAAATTTGAAAATCATGCAAAAAAACAAAATATTGATTTTTGTAAATTAGGGATAGTAAAGGGACGATCATTAAAAATTACAAAAAAAATTGAAATTTCTGTAAAAAAACTTATAAAATATAATAATAGTTGGTTAAATAACTTTGTAGATTAAATGACATTATCAATAAACGATATTGAATTCTTAATAAAAAAAAAGTTGCCTGATGCTGTAATTATAATTGAAGACATCAAAGGTGATAATAATCATTATCGAGCAACGATAAAGTCAACAGCATTTAAAGGACTTACAAAAATACAGCAACATAAACTTGTTTATAATGCGATAGGACAACACATGGGAACTACTCTTCATGCATTAATGCTTACTACAATTGAACAATAAAAAGAGGTACACAATGTCTAAAATAAACAAAAAAATAGAAAAACTTGTTAAAAGTAACGATGTAGTTTTATTTATGAAAGGAACCCCAGATTTTCCACAATGTGGTTTTTCTGCCAATGTAGTTGATATCTTAAATTTTTTCAGTGTCAACTTTTCAAGCTATAATGTTTTAGAAAATGAGGATTTGAGGAATAGTATAAAAGAATATTCAGATTGGCCAACAATTCCACAAATATACATTAAAAGTGAATTCATAGGGGGAGCTGATATTTTAAGAGAAATATCAGAGAGCGGCGAAATAATAGAAATATTAAAAAAGAATGGTATCAAATATTCTATTAAAAAATGATTTTAATCTGTTTTGGTTAAAGCCTTAGTTGCAGAAACATAAGGATAAATACTGCATAAAATACTAACTAAAAGGCCTATAATTCCTGATTTATACCCTTTTCTGAAAAAATAGCATTTTAAAAACCTTGAAAAAATTTTTCTAACTGAAAAGAGTCTATTATAATTTGATTTAGTTTGCCTTAAATCCCTAGCATGGAGAGAAGTATTTCTATTAAATCTTACAATTAAATCTGATATTTTTTTTGACATGTTATGTATCATAGGTATTGTAAAGTTCTCGCCTTTTTTCCCTTTAAGATTATAATTTGGATGCACACTTTCATTTTCCCATGTTTTGCAGTTTTTTTTAAATAAACAAAATTTACCGTCTGGTGCCATACATGCCATCCACCCGTATTTAATCTTCTTTCCAGAAACAAAATTCAATAAAGGTAGGTAAAAAAAATCTATATCTTCATCCAAAATATTTTTCTTTATCTCAAAAGAAAGTTTTTCACTAACAATTTCATCTGCATCTATCTCCAGAACCCAATCTGAACAACATTTTTTTATACCAAAGTTTCGTCTATCTCCTTCAAACTCCCATGACCCTGAAAAAATTTTTTTAGTATATTTTTTTGTTATTCTTTTTGTATCATCATTAGTTCTATCTAAAACAACAACGATCTCATCAACAAAAGATAATGATTCTAAACACTCCTTAATATTATTTTGCTCATTCCTTGCAACAATTAGTGCTGACAAACTCATAGTTTCATTATATTTTTTTTAGAATAATTGTTAATGATAAAAAAAAATCTATTAGTATGATCTAAAAATCTGCACAAATTAAGAGAATGAACGAGTAAAAAATTATCTTGAATAAAATTCAATAACCAAATTAGGTTCCATAATTACCGGATAAGGGACTTCACTAGGCTTTGGTCCTTTAAGAAAAGTACCTTTCATTTTATCATAGTCTACTGACAAATACTCCGGAGCATCTCTTTCAGTTGAACTAATTGCCTCCAAAACAATTGGAATCTCACGACTTTTTTCTCCAACTTCAATTACATCTCCATCTTTTATACTATATGAAGGAATTGTCATTTTTTTTCCATTTACCGTAATATGACCATGACTGACAAACTGTCTTGCGGCAAATATTGTTGTAACAAACTTCATTCTATATACAACAGCATCAAGTCTTCTTTCTAACAACTCAATAAACTTTTCACTTGTATCTCCTTTAAGTTTAGACGCTTTAAAAAATAAGCTGCGAAATTGTTTTTCTGTTATATAGCCATAATGGCACTTTAACTTTTGCTTTGCCATTAACTGTGTGCCAAAATCTGAAGGTTTTCTTCTCTTATTTTGTCCATTAAGTCCAGGTGGATAATCTCTTCTATTAAATGGACTTTTGGGCCTTCCCCAAAGATTACATCTTAATCGTCTATCAACTTTGTATTTAGATTTCAAAATCCTTGTCATATCAGAGAAATATACTTTTAAAAATTGTTATGTCAATTCTATTTAACTATTTATTAGGATTACCAACACTTTTAATTATTCCAATTAAGGTTTTAATTTCTCGTGAATTTAAAAATGCTCTTCCAAAAATATTTTTAATCTTTTGCATTGTGATTCTTTTCTTTTCCTTGACAAGAAAAAAACCAGATTTATCCAATTCATCATTTAAAATTGAATAAAAATTAATTAATTCATTCTTTTTTGCAATATCATCAATATTAAAAATTGATTTATTTATTTTTGATTTTTGTTTTTTTAGCAAATTTTTCATTATTTGATAACAAACTATAATAACTGCATGAGACAAATTTAGTGATGAAAAGTTAGGATTTGAATCTATTCTCAAAACATTATCAGATAACGCTATACTATCATTATCTAAACCAGAATTTTCTGGACCAAAAATTATTCCAATTTTCTTATTTGAACTCTTAAGCTTTATTTTTTTAACTATCTGCTCAAATGTTATTGTGGGTTTTTTTATTGATCTTATTCTATTTGTGGTTGCAATAACAAGATTTAAATCTCTAATAGAATCTTCATATCTACCAAAAAGTTTTGTTTTTTTAATGATTTTGTCTGCCCCAGCTGCCACTGGCAGAATTTTTTCATTTTTAAGATTAAATTTTGGTTCAACTATTCTTAAATTAGTAAAATTGAAATTTAACATAGCTCTGGCAACTGCACCAAAATTCTCAGGAAGTTGAGTATTTACTAAAATTATTTCTGGTAACAAAAACTGGTTATTAAACATTTTTCACGATTTAAGTAAATGATAAGTAATACTATCGTGAAGAGCTATATAAGAAGCATCTATAACATTGTAGGACACTCCTATCGTCGACCAAATATGCTTTTCATTTGCAGATTCAATCCTAACTCTTACAAGTGCTTTTGTCCCGTCTTGAGGTGTTAGAATCCTAACCTTATAATCAATTAAATTTAATTTCTTCAATTTTGGATAAAACTTTACAAGAGCATTTCTTAAGGCATTATCAAGGGCATGAATAGGTCCTGCACCTTCAGATGCGCTATGAAATTCTTTACTTCCAACAAAAATTTTAACTCTTGCCTCTGAAAAAGCAAAAAATTCACCCTTAGAATTTTTTCTCTTATCATCAGTAATTTTAAAACTTTCTAAACTATAAAATTCCTGAAATCTTTGAAATTTCCTTCTAGCTAACAGTTCAAAACTCGCCTCAGCTCCATCATAAGCATAACCAAGAAACTCTTGTTTCTTTGTTAGTTCTAAAAATTCTGAAACTTCATCATCTTTATTGTTTAATTTGATATTAAATTTTTTTAATTTGTTTATTACATTACTCTTACCAGACTGATTAGACACAACTAAAACTCTTTCATTCCCAACTTTTTGTGGCTCAATATGTTCATAACAACGTGGATCTTTTTCTACAGCAGAAATATGTAACCCACCCTTATGTGCAAACGCAGCAGTACCAACAAACGGAAGGTTTCTTGGACTTTGTCTGTTAAGTGTTTCATCTATGTATTTACTAGCAGAAGTAATTTTTTTTAGATTCTTTTTTAGTTTACACTCATAACCCATTTTCAAAATTATATTTGAAACAACATTAACTAAGTTAGCATTTCCACATCTTTCACCCAGTCCATTAAAAGTCCCTTGAATCTGACACACACCATTCCGAACTGATTCAATTGAATTAGATGTTGCTGTATCTGTATCGTTATGAAAATGAACTCCCAATTTTTTTGATGGAATAATTTTCTTTACATCATTTAAAATTTCTGAAACTTCGAATGGTAACGTGCCTCCATTAGTATCACATAAAATAATCCATTTAGCACCAGCTTGAAAAGCCCTGCTAATTGCTGAGAGCGAATATTTTGGATTCTTTTTATATCCATCAAAAAAATGTTCAGCATCAAACATAACTTCATCTAATCTTTTAGACGCATAAAAAATAGTATCACTTATCATATCCAAATTAGTTTCTAGACCAATCTTCAATGCACTTTTTACTTGAAAGTCCCATGATTTTCCAACGAGACACGCAGAAGAAACACCAGAATTAATCACAGCATTAAGTCCAGGGTCATTATGAGAACTTTTTCCATGCTTTCTCATCATCCCAAATGCAACAACTTTAGCTGACCGTGTTTTGGGCATTGATTTAAAAAAATTGTCATCTGTAGGATTTGCACCTGGCCATCCACCTTCAATATAATCGACGCCTAAATCATCCAAAATTTTTAGAATTTTTATTTTGTCATCAAAACTAAAATTAACTCCTTTGGTTTGCGCTCCATCTCGAAGGGTACTATCATATATTTTAATTTGTTGTTTTTTCACAATTAAGATTTATCCTTTTTATTATTTCATCTCTATCTAACAAAGTTAACAATTGATTCATACTTGGCCCATATTTTTTTCCTGTTAACAACATTCTAAGATTAACATAAAGATCTTTAGACTTGATTTCAAAATTTTTGAGTATTTTTTGTGTCCATTTAGACCACGTATCAGAATTAATTTCATTTGGTAAGCTTTCACATAGTAAATCAAATAATTCTGTTGCTAGAGTTATTTTTTGCTTGGAGTGTTTGCCTTCATAAACAATTTCCAACCACTCGCTTAGATCATCAAAAGTATCTATATTTTCTTTAAAAATCTCCCAGAATTCTTTTTCAATAGTAATATTTGTAAAAGATTTTAGTTCTTTAAAACTTAGACTTTTTATAAATTTTGAATTAAGACGCAAAACATCATCAATATCAAATAAAACTGAATTTTTAGAAAAAACTGAAAGACTAAAGTTTTTAACAAGTGTTTGCAGATCATCAGCATCATCGACTGATAAACTTGTTCCTATTTTGTTCAAATAATTAGTTATGACTATTGGAATAATTTTCTTACTTTTAAACTCTTTAATCGATAATGAATTTAATCTTTTAGATAAGCCATCACCGGATTTTGTTCTCATTAGTGGAAAATGTCCAAATTTTGGAATTGGTGCATCAATATAACTAAAAAGTTTTATCTGGGCTGCGGTATTAGTAATATGGTCATCTCCTCTTAAAATATGAGTAACATTGAATTCAGAATCATCAACTACTGAAGTAATTGTAAAAAGTGGCATCTCATCAGACCTAAAAATAACTGGGTCTGAAACTGAAAGGTTATCAAAGTTTATGTCGCCATGAATTAAATCTTTCCATCTAGTAGGTTTGTCATCTAACTTCAATCGCCAATGAGGACTTAAACCTGAATTTAAGAATCCAGAGATCTCTTTTTTTGTTAATTTCAGAGAGGATCTATCATAAACTGGTGGCTTACCCATTTTGAGTTGGACTTTTCTCATTAGTGAAAGCTCATCTAGTGTTTCAAAACACGGATAAATAAGTTCTTTTTGTTTTAATTGCTCAAAAACATCTCTATAAACCTTAAGTCTTTCAGATTGTCGAACAACCTTTTTATATTCAATCTTTAACCATTCTAAATCATCTAAAATTGAATCTACAAATTTTTGTTCTGAACGTTCATGGTCCGTATCATCAATCCATAAAAAAAAATTCAAGTTATTTTTTTTGGCATATAAATAATTTAGAATTGCAACTCTAGCATTACCTGCATGCAAATTACCTGTAGGACTTGGTGCAAATCTTAACATTTTTAAATTACAAAATTATTAGTTATAGGAAACCTTCTATCTCTATCCATTGCCATGCTAGAAACTTTAGGACCTATTGCACTTTGATATCTTTTATATTCTGATTTTTTAATCATCATCCAGATTTTTCTTACAAGTTTTTTGTTATATCCATTTTTTACTATTGAGTTTATATCTAGGTTCTTTTCAATTAGTAATTCTAATATCTTATCCAGAACATTATATGCTGGCAATAAATCAGTATCTTTTTGATTAAACTTTAATTCAGCAGTAGGCTCTTTTTTTAAAACATTTTTAGGTATGATTTCTGCCTTTTTTACGAAAAACGAGTCTAGAAAATTTTCATTTCTCCATTTTGCCAACTCATAGACTTGGGTTTTATATAAATCCTTTATTAGGGCAAAACCTCCACACATATCTCCGTATAATGTTACGTATCCAACTGCCATTTCAGATTTATTACCCGTTGTTACTAATAAAGAATTAAATTTATTCGAAATTGCCATTAGTAAAAGACCTCTAATACGAGATTGAATATTTTCTTCTGTAATATCAATTGGAAAATTTTTAAACAAAAAAGATAGTTCTTTGCTAAATTTTAAACGTAAAGATTCTATTGACAAACTTGTAAGATTGATTCCTAAATTTTTAGACAATTTTTTTGCATCTTCATTGCTTTCAGTTGAAGTAAACTTTGATGGTAAGAAAAAACTGGACACATTTTTAGGACCAAGTACATCTGTTGCTAAGGTTAAACATAAAGCTGAATCGATACCGCCAGAAAGACCCACAATTACAGATTTAAAGTTATTTTTAAAAACATAACTTTCTAGGGCAATCATTAAAGCTCTATATAGATTCTCACATTTTTTGTTTTTTTCCTTATATGGTTTAAGTTGATTAACATTTTTCATATCAACTATAAACTCAGCATCACTAAAAAAATCTGATTTGGAAACAATATCACCCAAACCATTCATAAGAAAAGAGCCACCATCAAAAATTAAATCATCTTGAGAACCAACTAAGTTCACATAAAGTAAGGGAGAATTAAAAAAAACAGCCTTTTTCTTAGCCATTTTTTTTCGTAATTCAAATTTATTTATTTCGTAAGGTGAAGCATTAATTACAATTATGAGATCAACTTTTTTTTGTTTTTTTTTTTCTAATAATTCATCTACCCACATATCTTCACAAATTAGAAACTTTATTCTTTTTTTCTCAAAAATAAAAAATTGGTTGCCAAGATCATCAGCAGAAAAATACCTTTTTTCATCAAAAACACCATAATTAGGCAAGGTGGATTTATTTATGTTATATATAATTGCTCCTGACTTTATTAAAAACAAAGTATTGAAAGTCTTTTCACCAATTTTGTTGGGAATATTTAATACAAATATAGTTTTATATTTTTTAGTTAATTTTATGACTTTTTTTTTATAAAATTCTATCTCATTGAAAAAATCATTTCTAAAAAGTAAATCTTCTGGAGGATAACCAACTAAAGATAGTTCCGATGTTACAAAAAAATCACAATTTTTTTTAACCGCTTTCTCATAGGATTTTTTTAAAAAAGCAAAATTTTTTTTTATGTCTCCTACAGTGGTATTAATTTGTGATACAAAAATCTTTATTTTAGGCCTCCATTATCTATTTAACTTTTTTAGATATGATGCAATGAGAAAAGAAAGTTCGATTGATTGAGATGCGTTAAGTCTTGGATCGCAATGAGTATGGTATCTACTACCTAAGTCTTCATCTGCAATTTTTTGCAAACCACCAATACATTCTGTTACATTTTGGCCAGTCATCTCTAGATGAATACCGCCAGCATTGGATCCTTCAGATTTGTGAATTTGAAAGAAAGATTTAACTTCACTTAAAACATTTTTAAAATCTCTTGTCTTAAATTCACTTTTGGACTTTTCAGTATTACCATGCATTGGATCACTAGACCAAACCACATGACACCCAGCTTTTTTTATTTTTTTTAAGATAGAAGGGAAAAGATTCTTTATTTTTTTAGCTCCCATTCTTACAATTAAAACTATTTTACCTTTTTCATTTCTAGGATTTAGAAGGTTAATTAATTTTAATAGTTCTGATGAATCAGCTGTTGGCCCAACCTTTATTCCGATTGGATTACTAATCCCTCTACAAAATTCTACATGCGCACTATCAAGCTTTCTTGTTCTATCTCCTATCCATACCATATGAGCAGAAACGTCATACCAATCACCGGTTGTACTATCAACTCGAGTAAAAGCAGATTCGTATGGCAGAAGTAAGGCTTCATGAGAAATATAAAATCTTGTTTCAGATATTTGTCTAACAGTATCACTATTAATTCCACACGCATTCATAAAGTTCATACATTCAGTTATTCTTGTAGCTAATATTTTAAAGTCAGAACCTTGTCTAGATTTTTTAACAAAGTCTAGATTCCAATTTTGAACATTTGAAAGATCTGCATATCCTCCGTAGGCAAAAGCCCTTAACAAATTTTGAGTTGCTGCTGCTTGGTTATAGCCATCTATCATTCTTTGTGGGTCAGGAATTCTAGATTTTTCATTAAAATCAATTGCATTTATCATATCACCTAGATAACTAGGTAATTCCAATCCATTCTTTTCTTCAATAGGCGACGAACGAGGTTTTGCAAATTGACCTGCTAAACGTCCTATTTTTATAACTGGAACCCCGGCAGCAAATGAAAGAATTACCGCCATTTGCATTATAACTCTAAAAGTATCTCTAATATAATTAGGATGAAATTCAGCAAAACTTTCAGCGCAATCGCCGGCTTGCAATAAAAAACCTGAGCCATCAACACATTTTGCTAAATCCTTTTTTAAATCCCTAACCTCGCCAGCAAAAACTAACGGTGGTAGAGATTTCATTTTTTTTAGCACTCCATTTAACTTCCGAGCATCTTTGTAAATTGGCTGATGAAGTGCAACTTTTTTCTTCCAACTATATGGATTCCATTTTTTATTTGTCATGACTTATTTTATAATCCTAAATAATTAAAATTCAAATTTATTCTTAAGTACTTGATTTCATTGTAACCAATTCTTCAGCACTAGTCGGATGAATACCAATAGTTTTATCTATCTGGTCTTTTGTTAAACCATTGACTACAGCCACTGAAAAACCTTGTATTATTTCTGCAGCATTTTCACCAACAAAATGAATACCAAGTATTTTTTTGCTAGATGAATTAATAATTAACTTAACAAAAACTTTTTCATTAGAATTAGCTAAAGTATTTTTAAGTGGCTTAAACTTCGATACAAAAATTTCAATGTTTCTATATTTTTTTCTAGCTTCTTTCTCACTTAACCCCACATAAGCCATGCTTGGGTCAGAGAAAACAGCCGTTGGTATATTTTTATAATTAAATTTAATTTTTTTCTTACTTGAAAGGTTTTCTACAAAGTTCATTGCTTCAGCTATAGCAACAGGGGTTAATTGAACTCTGCTGATGATGTCTCCTATAGCAAAAATATTTTTTTTTGAAGTACTAAAATATTTATCAACATTTATTGAACCGGATTCTGAAACTTTGACTCCTGCATTTTCTAATTCTAAAAAACTAGTATTTGGTTCTCTGCCAGTAGCTTCCATAACAAGGTCAAATTTTTCATTAGTACAGTTTTTAAAAGTTACCTGAAAAGATTTATTGTTTTTTTTTATTTCGGCAGGAAAGTTTTCAGTTAAAAACCTTACTCCCTTAGATTTCATTTGATCCATTAAAAAAATTGAAACATCATCATCAAAGTTCTTTAAAATCTTTTTTCCTCTTAGGCTTATCGAAGTGTCAACACCCAAACCATTAAAGATAGAAGCAAATTCTACAGCGATATAACCACCTCCGAGAATTAGAATTTTGTTAGGTAAATTTTTGATATCAAAGGCCTCATCAGAAGTAATAATTTTGTTTGAAGATAAAAAATCTAGTCTTTTTGGCTTTGTTCCGACAGCTATTAAAAACTTTTCAGCAAAAATCTGTTTTTTACCAACTCTTATAGATTTTTCATTTATAAATTTTGCATATCCATTAAAAATACTAACACCAGAATCTTTAAGTAATTGAAAATAAATTTTATTTAATCTCTTTAGTTCCTTTTTTTTATTTTTAACTAATTTTTTCCAATCAAACTTTTTTTTTTTAATTGACCAACCGAATGATTTCATTAAATTTATTTCCTCTGAGAAATGCGCACAAAAAGAATAAAGTTTTTTAGGAATGCACCCTCTATTGACACAAGTACCCCCCAGATCCCATCCTTCAGCCAAACCAACTTTAAATCCTTTTGAAGCAGCAACTCGTGCAGCACGAACACCACCTGATCCACCACCAATTACAAATATATCAAAGTTATTTTTTTCCATCTAAACCTTTCATAAAACTATTTTTTAAATTCTTCTTTTTTTAACTTTGAAAGAGCATAATAACCATGATCACATAATTACTTTATATATGAATTAGCTAAAAAAAAAAAGGTATGT
>CAYYMX010000026.1:0-15382 GCA_964473045.1 uncultured Alphaproteobacteria bacterium
GATGAAGGGGTGAATTTTGATGTTGTACTAAGAACTACTTTAAACACGCCACAACCAGAATATTTTCTTGTTGATCCACAAAGAGATACTGACATTACATATTTCCTTAAAAAAAAGATTTTAAACTATCCAAATTTATTTTTAAAAATAAATGATCCATTTGATCCATCAGAAAAGGAAATAACTGTTGATAAATTATCAAATTTTAAAATAAGAAAATTATTAAATAATAATAATTTAGATAACTACGGAATGTTTAAAGTTGAATGCCCTAAAATGCCAAGGCTGTTTGGAGATGAAAATTATAAGAAAATCGTTGGACTAGCAATTGACGATTTTCATAAATTAATTCAAGATTTTAAGTCTAATAAATTTAATATGATTAATCTTATGCTTATGGAAATAATTATGTGGGATTAAGTAATGACTGTTGGTATTATTTACATTGCTAGGATGTAAACATTATGGGGTGGCTGAGGGGATTTGAACCCCCGGCCTCCGGTACCACAAACCAGCGCTCTAACCAACTGAGCTACAGCCACCACTATTGAAACGTAAGATAAATTTAAACTAAAATTAAAATACTTCTATAATTTTTTTCAAATTTGCAAATTTAAATTTTTCTAATTATAGTCTGCTCATGGATGACCTAAACAAGGCAATGTATGAGATTGGAAGCGATACAGCGTTTTCAATTCTCGAAAGAAGTAATCAACTAATTAAACAAGGAAAAAAAGTTATTAATCTTGGCATTGGTCAACCTGACTTTCCTACTCCTAAAAATATAGTGGCAGCCGCAGTAAAAGCTCTTCATGATGGGCATCATGGATATACCTCATCTAACGGTTTATTAGAATTAAGAAAGGCCGTCTCAGAAGACTTTTTTAACAGAAATAAAGTAGAGATAGATCCGGAAAATATACTGATAACACCAGGTGGAAAAGCTGTCATTTTTTATACTCTTTTAATGTTTGGTCAGCCCAATGTAGAAATAATTACACCAGACCCAGGGTTTGTTGCATATAAATCCATGATTGATTACATGGGAGCCAAGGCAGTGGCTTTACCTCATAGAATGGAAAATTCTTTTTCCTTTGACGCTGACGAACTCTTGGCTTTAATAAACGATAAAACAAGATTAATAATTTTAAATTCCCCAGCCAACCCAACCGGTGGAGTTGTACCAAAAAAAGAATTGCAAAAACTTGCAACAGGTCTTGAAAAGTTTCCCAAAGTTTATATTTTGTCAGATGAAATTTATAGTAGAATTTTATTTGATAAAAATAGTCATAAAAGTTTATTTACATTTTCTGAAATTAGGGACAGGGTTATTGTACTTGACGGTTGGTCTAAAACATATTCAATGACAGGCTGGAGAATCGGGTACGGAATTTTTCCAAAAAAGCTATTTTCTTTTGCAGAAAAATTAGCGATTAACTGTCATTCCTGTGTAAACGCTGCAACACAAATTGCTAGTATTGAAGCTCTAAGAGGGCCACAAAAAGAAATTGATAATATGGTAAAAGAATTCGAACTCAGAAGAAATTTTTTGGTTAATGAACTTGAAAAGATAAACAATGTGGATTGTATTATGCCTGGTGGAGCATTTTATGTATTCCCCAAAATAACAAAAAAAAATTTATCCTCATTAGAAATATCAAATTATCTTCTTGAACAAAAATTTGTTGCAACCGTTCCTGGATCTGCATTCGGAAAAAACGGTGAAGGTTTTTTAAGAATCTCATACGCAAGTAATATGAATAATTTAAAAGAATCCATCAATCGTATTAAAGATTTCTTAGATGAATAAATTTTAAACTTTTTTGTGTTTAATTTTTAATCAGTTTCTTTTTTTTTAAAATTTAATATAATGAATCGTTGCTTTTTTTTGATTGGCACACTTTTTGCTTATGAGAATTTATGAAGAAAATTGAAGCTATTGTAAAACCTTTCAAACTAGATGAGGTTAAAGATGAACTCAATAAAGTTGGGGTATTAGGTTTAACTGTTACTGAAGTTAAAGGATATGGCAGACAAAAAGGTCATACAGAGCTATATCGAGGAGCTGAATATGCAGTTGATTTTTTACCAAAAATAAAAATTGAGTTAGTTGTGCAAGATGATCTTGTTAATGACGTAATAAGTGCTATTAAGAAAAAAGCCCATACCGGAAGAATTGGAGATGGTAAAATTTTTATCACTACCGTAGATGATATAATCAGAATTAGAACTGGAGAATCCGGTAAGGATGCTATATAATCTTTAAATTTTCGCAAAGGGGGGGAAATGAGCGATATATCAAAAGTTTTAAAAATGATTAAAG
Organism: uncultured Alphaproteobacteria bacterium; assembly: GCA_964473045.1. Classification (GTDB taxonomy): domain Bacteria; phylum Pseudomonadota; class Alphaproteobacteria; order Methylaequorales; family Methylaequoraceae; genus CAYYMX01. Next base: position 2,324 of record CAYYMX010000026.1, read on the forward strand.
ACAAGGAAGTAAAATTCGTTGATTTAAGATTTACAGATACCAAAGGTAAATGGCAACACACAGCCCAGACCGTATCGACAATTGATGAAAAAACCTTCAAAGAAGGAATAATGTTTGACGGATCTTCAATTGCAGGATGGAAAGATATAAATGAATCAGACATGGTTCTTCTGCCTGATGCCTCAACAGCCGTGATGGATCCATTTACAGCTCAACCCCAGTTAATCCTTTTCTGTGATGTTATTGAACCAACGGATTACAAACCTTACGAATTAGACCCAAGAAGCACAGGTAAAAAAGCTGAAGCCTACTTAAAAAAGTCTGGAATTGGTGATTCATGTTTTTTTGGGCCTGAAGCAGAGTTCTTTATTTTTGACGATGTTAAATGGTCAACTAGCCAAGAATATACTTTTTATAGTATTGATTCAGAAGAAGGAACCTACAATACTGGTTCTGAGATGGAAGGTGGAAATATGGGCCACAGACCAAAAGATAAAGGTGGTTATTTTCCTGTACCACCAGTAGATTCTGCCACAGACATTAGAGCAGAAATGGTTTCAACTATGCAAGAAATGGGATTAGATATGGAAAAACATCACCATGAGGTAGCACCATCTCAACATGAACTAGGACTCAAATTTGGGTCTTTAATTGAAAGTGCAGATAATCTACAAAAATATAAATATTGTGCGCATATGGTAGCACAAGCCTATGGTAAAACAGCGACTTTCATGCCTAAACCTGTCTATAATGATAATGGATCAGGAATGCACGTACATCAATCTATCTGGAAAGCAAATAAATCTTTATTTGCAGGAAATGGGTACAATGGATTATCCGATTCATGTTTACATTACATTGGGGGAATAATTAAACATGCTAGAGCTATTAATGCTTTTTCAAATGCCACAACTAATAGTTATAAAAGGCTAGTTCCAGGGTTTGAAGCCCCGGTTCTCCTTGCTTACTCATCAAGAAATAGATCAGCTGCATGTAGAATCCCATATGTAAATAGTCCCAATGCAAAAAGAGTTGAAGTACGGTTTGGCGATGCTTCTGGCAATCCATACTTCACATTTGCAGCTATGTTAATGGCAGGTCTAGACGGAATTAAAAATAAGATTCACCCAGGAGACCCTATGGACATAGATTTTTATGAACTTTCAGAAAGTGAATCAAAAGGAATTCCAACTGTTTGTGGAAGTCTTAGAGAAGCTCTTAAAGCTCTTGATGCAGATAGAGACTTTTTAAAAGCCGGAGGAGTTTTTAATGACAACTTAATTGATTCTTACATTTCTCTAAAGATGGATGAAGTAATTCAACTAGAACATACACCTCACCCAGTTGAATTTAAAATGTATTATTCAGTTTAGGCTTTTATTAATTTTGAAAAATCTTTAAACTTTTTGTGTTTTGAATCTCTAGTTAATTCAAATAATAACATCTCAAAATTGACTAGAATAACACCTTTATTAGCAATTCTTTTAATAGCTAATTCCTTATCTTGTTTCTTTCGAGATCCTGTAGATTCCTCTAAAATAAAAACATTATATTTAGAGTCAATTAAACCAAAAACTGTTTGTAAAACACATATATGTGTTTCAATTCCACAAACCAATATTTGCTCTTTTTTCAATGTTTTAATGTAAGATTGAAACTCTTCTGACCCACAACATGAAAAAGTAGTTTTGATAATTTTTTTAGCTCCTATTTGAAAAAGCTTTTCATTTAATTCTTTGACTGTAGGACCAAGACCTTTAGGATATTGTTCAGTAAAAATCACTGGGATACCAAGAGAAGTAAATATATCTATTGCTCTACTGGTATATGTAATTATTTTTTTTGAATTAAAAATTGAATCAATTAATCTTTCTTGTATATCTACAACGAGTAAACAAATTTTTGATGAATCAATTAGCATTAATTAGATATAGCATCCTCAACTTCTCTTATAAGACTTTCTGAAGTTGGACTAGTCATTGATGAATACCAATTAATAATTTTTCCATCTTTGCTAATTAAATATTTATGAAAATTCCACCTTGGTTGAGCTATGATCGAAACACTGGATGAAATCCATTTGTAAAGAGGATGAGCATTATCTCCTCTAATCTTTTGGATTGAAGTCATTGGAAAGTTGACACCAAACCTAATTTCACAAAACTTTTTAACATCAGAATTATTTGACAATTCTTGGTTAAAATCATTAGAAGGAACTCCTAAAACAATAAAATTTTCATCTTTATATCTGTCATAGATTTTTTGCAACCCCGAATACTGAGGAGTGAAACCACACTGTGAGGCAGTATTTACCAATAAAACTACTTTGTTCTTATAGTCAGATAAATTAATCTTTTCTCCAACAATAGATTCTATACTAAAGTCATGAAAACTCTTTTCACTAGAATTTGCTGATAAAGAAAAAAACATAAAAATCACACAAAAAAAGAAGCGCATACATTAAAATTTAAACATTTATATTGAAAATTAAAGTTTTATTTTTATTATAGGATATGGTTTTCCAAAAAATTCTTACTAAAATATCGCTAATTTTGTTTTTTCTTTCATCATGCTCAGGCGATAGACTCATTGCAACAAAAGGACCAGAGGGGGATCCAACATTAGCACTGAACTTTGCTCAATTTAGTGATATCCCTATTCCTGAAAAGTCAGACCTTATTAAAGAAGACTCTATTATAATATCAAAAAAGAATGGTTGGTTAGGTAGATTAGTTTTTGATACAAGCAAAGAACATTTGTGGGTCTTTGATTTTTTCAGAAATGAGTTACCTAAATTTGGCTGGTCAAAATTATCTGAAATTAGATCTGATTCTAGTTTACTAAATTATACTAATAAGCACCGCATGGCATCTATTCAAATTTTTGAGAATACTTGGTTTGGATCTCAAGTTTCAATCACAGTTTCAGAAATAGATGACAAATTAAATTAGATACGCTGTCGCTAAAGTTAAAAACATAAAAAAACCTACAATATCCGTTAACATAGTAACGAAAGTTCCTGATGCAACTGCTGGATCAACTCCCAAACGAGTAAGAATTATTGGTACAAATGTACCAAAAAAAGCACCAAAAACTAGATTTAACAATAATGAAATTGAAATAACTAAACTTAGAGTTAAATCATCAAACCAAAAGAATGTAATAAAAAAAGAAGCAAAAGAAAAAACTATACCATTAAGAAATCCAATAAAAACTTCTTTGATTGTTGATCTAAAAGCATTTGACCAGGTAAGTTGCTTCATAGCAATTGCTCTCACAGCCGTAGTTAATGACTGAGTACCAGAGCACCCTCCCATAGATGCAACAACAGGCATTAATGCTGCCAAAATTGCTAGCTTTTCAATTGTACTTTCAAAATTTTTAATTATAAAAGATGCAAAAAAAGCAGCAACAAGATTGAAAAACAGCCAAGTAAATCGTGCTTTTGTCACTGTTACAATAGCATCATAAAAACTTTGTTCACCTACACCTGCAAGTTTTAAGAAGTCTTCTTCCGCCTCATCATCAATAACATCAACAGCATCTTCAACATTAATACTTCCTAGTAATTTCTTTTTATTATCAACAACTGCTAAAGATGTTAGATTTCTTTTTCTAAAAATATCAGCAACATTCTCTTTATCCACAGAAAAATGGACACTCTCCTTTGACTCTCGGATCAAATTAACAATCTTCTTTTGCCTAGTTGTTGATATTATTACACTTAATGGAATAGTACCAACTAAAACATTCTGATCGTTCACAACAAAAATATCATAAAATATCTTGGGCAGGTCTTTTTCTTTTCTGAGAAAATCAATAACATTACCCACATTAAAGTTTTTTGGAACTTTAATTATCTCAACTTGCATTAATCTGCCTGCAGAGTTTTCTGGAAAACTAAGACTATCCTCAATTGGTAATCTATCTTTGTGTTTTAATTTTGAAAGAACTATATTTCTTTTTTCAACATCAAGTTTTTCTATAATACTAGCAGCTTCATCAGCATCCAATTCATTTGCAGCTCGAGATATTATTTTAAAATCAATTTCATGAATAATTTTTTCTAAAAATTCTGGCTCTAATTCAACCAAAATTCTACTATCAAAATCTTTTTCTAAGATCTTCAATAATTTTTTTCTATGGTTTTCATTAAAAATTTGAATATATGAAGCAATCTCAGAAGGGTGAAAATCCTTTATTTTTTTGAATAACCTTTTGCTATCTTTTCTTTCAAGTAAATCTACAAAGTTATTAAATATATCTGGTTTAAGATAATCTAGATTATTTTGTTTACTTACATGCATAATTAAAATTAATATCAGTTTTTCTGATGATATAATAGTCTTGGAAAATTTTAAAAATCAAATTTATTTTAAAACAATTTGACTCATCCAACCTATTTTCATTTCAAGAGTATTTTGTCTGGAATAAATTTTTGAACCACCAAATTTAGATTTACCTACAATATCTAAAATAATTTCTTCAGGACAATCAATTTTTTTTAATCTATTAATAATAGCTAATCTAAAACTATAAATGGTTTTTTCAGGGATATTTTCTTTTAACCACTTATTAATTGAATTCTCTGCAGAAGGAATTGTATTCTTATTATTAGAACAATAATTTGGAAACAAAAAAGAACTATTTTTTTTTTTTAATTTAGTTTTTGCTGCCCACAGTGAAATCCCTACTAAGGGAATTGTTCTTTTATCAATACTACGCAAAATTTTTCTAGAGGTATTTGAACGAATAATAATAAAAGGAAGATGAGAATTCAAATTCACATCTTCAACATGCATACCAACGATTTCTGAAGCCTTACAACCCGTATCAATCATCATTGCTATTATTAGTCTTAAATCATCGCAAAGTTCTACACATTTAGTTTGTAACAGTTTTAATTCAGTTTCAGTGTATGGTTTTTTTGAATTTTTTATATTATTATTTGGCCATTCTAACATTGAAAAAGGATTAGATCTTTCAACATTCATTTCTTTAAACATTACTGTAAAAATATTTTGAATATTGGATTGGTTTCTTTTTCCAGTAGGAATTTTTTTAGAATCAATAAATTTATCTCTAAATTTTAAAGCATCATTCTTAGTGTAATAATCTAAGTTTTTATCGCCACAAATTTGAGTTAAATAACTAACAGATTTAAGAATATTTTTAGATTTTTTTTGTGATAGCTTTAGACCTTTTATTTTAAAATAATCAGTCAAAATGTTGGACATTAAAGAACTCGAACTTATTGAGTTATTAAATAAAAAATTTTCAATTGAAGAGTCAATTTTTTTGTTTTTCTTTAAATTTTCAAGAAGATTAAATAACTCAGTTTTAGATTTAAGAATTTTTTTTGTAAATTCCTCAAAATCATCTGTAAATTTTAGTTCATACTTTTTCCTATCAAAAATATTGCCTTTTAAAAATCTTATCAAATAGCTATTACTTTTTGATAAAATAAAATTAAACATTTTTTTGTGTTCAGAAGCTTGTAGTTGTGCTCTTTCAGTTGCAACAAACAATTTATTAGTTTTAAGACACACCTTAATGGTCTTAATTTTTAACAAAGGCACCAATTCTTTAGGAACACTTTTTTGATACCAATATTTATTTCCATGTTTATAAATATATTTCATAATCACTATTTAATAGTAAATTAATTTAATCTACCACATTTCTACCACATATTTCTGAAATATAAATATTTAATTGTTGTATTTATTATTGTAATAATTTTTATGGTGCGGTCGAGAAGACTCGAACTTCCACAGGAAAAATCCTACAACGACCTCAACGTTGCGCGTCTACCAGTTCCGCCACGACCGCATTATGATTCGAATTCTAGTATAATCTGATCAACATCAAGACTATCACCTTCTTTAGACTTTATTAATTTAATTTTAGCCTTTTTTTCTGCTTTAATAATATTTTCCATTTTCATAGCCTCGATAATTGCTAAAGGTTGGTTTTCTTCAACAGATTGGCCAACTTTAACAAGCAATGACGATAGTAACCCAGGCATTGGTGATAGTAGTAGATTTGATTTATCTTCTTTTTTTCTTGGAATCATTAATTTATTTAGTTCAGCATGCCTATTGGTTAAAATTTTTATTTCAAGTTGGCTACCTTTATGATTTATTATAAAATTAGGACCATCTCTTTGAATTCTAAAATATAGTAATTTATTATCGATAATTGCAGATAGCAATGGATGCCCAATTTTCCAATTACTCTTAAGGTTAATATATTTTTTACCAATATATATATCGTAATTATTGTTAAAATTGTTAAATGCTATAGTTGTAGCTATAGTTTTATCCTTACAAAAAATTCTCCACTTGTTTTCTATAGTTTTATTAAAACCCTTAAGTTGATTTGATATAGAAGCAGCTCTCATCATATATTGAAAATTTGCAAATGTAACAACTGCAAATAATTCAGATTTATCTTCAATTTCAGCTGATTTTGAATCAAAACCATTTGGAAAGTTCTCACTTATAAAAGCAGTTGAAAAATTCCCATTGAGAAACTCATTTTTCTGCAAAATATTAGATAAAAAATCCTTGTTTGTTTTAACACCTTCAATTAAATATCTATCTAAAGCATTAAGCATCTCATTTATAGCTAAGATTCTAGAATTTGAATATGTACAAAGTTTTGAAATCATAGGATCATAAAACATACTTATCTCTGTACCTTCAACGACGCCAGAATCTATCCTAATATTTCTGCTTTCAGGCTCTATATATCTAGTTAACCTTCCTATTGATGGTAAAAAGTTCTTGGAAGAGTCTTCTGCATAAATTCTACATTCAATTGCAGAACCCTTAAACATAACATTTTCTTGATTTATTTTAAGTTTTTCACCAAATGCAATTCTTATCATTTGCTCAACCAAATCAATACCAGTGATTAGTTCGGTAACTGGATGTTCAACTTGTAATCTTGTGTTCATCTCTAAAAAATAAAAGTTTTTATTTTTATCAACAACAAACTCAACGGTTCCTGCAGAATAATACCCAACCGCTTTCGCTAACTTTATTGATTGATCAACCATATTTTTTCTAAGTTTATCGTTCACAAAAGAACTAGGAGCTTCTTCTATTACTTTTTGATGCCTTCGTTGAATAGAACATTCTCTTTCACCCAAATGAATAAAGTTCCCAAACTGATCTCCAAGCAATTGAATTTCAATATGTTTTGGAAGTTCAATGAATTTTTCTATAAAAACTCTTTCGTCACCAAAGCTAACTTTAGCTTCATTAATCGCTGAATTAAAATTTTCCTTAAGTTCTTTTTCATTGAATGCCACTCGCATTCCTTTACCTCCTCCACCTGCTGAAGCCTTAACAATAAGTGGGTATCCAATATTTTTTGCTTCTTTAACAGCATCTTTTAAAGTCTTAATTACTTCTAGACCTCCAGGAACAATAGAGACACCAGCTGACTTAGCTATTTTTTTTGACTGAATTTTATCTCCCATTGATGATATTGCCTGACTTGGTGGGCCAATAAAAGTTTTGCCAATTTTTTGAATCTCATCTCTAAACAAGACACTTTCAGATAAAAAACCATAGCCCGGGTGGATCGCATCTGCTTTAGTTTTTTGAATTGCACGAACAATTTTTTCTATAGAAAGATAACTTTCAACTGATGTATTACCCCCTATATTAACGCACTCATCAGCTAATATTGCATGCGGTGAGTTTATATCTGCATCTGAACAAAGAGACACAGTTTGTATACCCATCTTTCTTGCAGTTCTTATTATTCTGCAAGCAATTTCACCTCTGTTTGCAATTAATATTTTTGAAAACATTTTTCAATCTCTCCTTATAAAGGAATATTGTCATGCTTCTTCCATGGATTTGAAAGTTTTTTATTTTTTAACATTTCTAGTGACCTGCAAATTCTTTTTCTTGTTGTATTGGGCATTATTACATCATCAATAAAACCTCTACTTCCAGCAATAAAAGGGTTAGCAAACCTTTCTCTATATTCATTGGTTTTTTTTTCTATTTTTTTTTTGTCACCAAGTTCACCTCTAAAGATTATTTCAACTGCTCCTTTAGGACCCATTACTGCAATTTCAGCTTGAGGCCAAGCATAATTAACATCTCCCCTTAAATGTTTTGAACTCATTACATCATAAGCCCCTCCATATGCTTTCCTTGTAATAACTGTAATTTTTGGAACAGTTGCTTCTGCAAAAGCGAAAAGAAGCTTTGCTCCATGTTTAATAATCCCATTATATTCTTGAGAAGTCCCAGGTAAAAAACCTGGCACATCAACAAATGTTAAAATTGGTATATTAAAACAATCACAAAATCTAACAAATCTTGCAGCTTTTCTTGCAGAGTTATTATCAAGACAACCAGCAAGAACCATTGGTTGGTTCGCAACTATACCAACTGGTGAACCTGTCATTCGAGAAAAACCTGTGATTATATTTGATGCATAGTCCGGCTGAAGTTCAAAAAAGTCTCTATCATCTACAACTTTTGTGATTAATTCCTTCATATCATAAGGTTTATTTGGGTTGTCAGGAATCAAAGTGTCAAGAGAAAATTCAAGTCTATCTGCAGGGTCTTCAGACTTTCTCACCGGAGGTGGTTCTTTATTGGAAGATGGTAAAAAACCCATAAACCTCCTAAGTTGATGAAGTGCTTCAAGATCATTTTCAAATGAAAGATCCGCAACACCTGACTTCTTAGTATGGGTTGAGGCTCCACCAAGCTCTTCGTGACTAACTTCTTCGTGAGTAACAGTTTTTACCACATCCGGACCTGTAACAAACATATATGAAGTATCTTTAACCATAAAAATAAAATCCGTCATAGCTGGACTATAAACAGCACCCCCGGCACAAGGTCCCATAATAACTGAAATTTGTGGAATAACTCCTGATGACAATACATTTCTTTGAAATACCTCGGCATATCCCGCTAATGATGCTACACCTTCCTGAATTCTAGCACCTCCTGAATCATTTAAACCAATAACTGGTGCACCAACTTGGAGAGCTTTATCCATTATCTTAGAGATTTTTTCTGCATGAGACTCTGATAAAGAACCACCAAAAACGGTGAAGTCCTGACTAAATACAAATGTTAACCTTCCATTTATTGTTCCGTATCCTGTTACTACTCCGTCACCAGGAACTTTTTGATCTTCCATATCAAATTCAGAACATCTGTGCTCTACAAACATATCCCATTCTTCAAAAGTTCCTTGATCTAGAAGAATTTCTATTCTTTCTCTTGCTGTAAGTTTGCCTTTTTTGTGTTGGGATTCTTGTCTCTTTTCACCTCCACCAGCGACAGCCAGTTTTCTTTTAAAATCTAATTTTTTTAAAATTTCTCTCATTTAAAATACAATTAAAACAACACTATAAACTAATTAACCAACATTTTTAACGAAAATTGAAATATTTTTTAGTGAATCTAAAAAATATTTATCAACCTTATTCTGTTCGCTAGTCTTCCCCCAAATTTTTTGTTGAAAATTGTTTTCAATATTGCACAGTTCAAATAAGTAAAGATCATTAATTTCTTCTTTAATAAAAAAAAAACTAAGTATAACCGAGCCAGTTAATTTGGAAAGTTTATAAAATACAACTAATTCAAAAATATTAAGCTTATCTAAAAATTTTAAAAAAAGAACTAGATTCAAGTCTTTTTGCTTGCATGAAATAGTTGACATCAAACTTAAATTAATTTTGAATTTTTTTGAAAAACATAAAATAAATTTATCAAAAGAACTTTCCATTTTTTTTCTTATTTCTTTTTCAGAAAATCTTCTATATAGAACATAATCATCATAAATTAAATCCAAAACACTTTTCTTTATCTTTTCTTTATCACTAGTTGATAGATTGCAAGAAAAGAAAGTTAGATTTAAAACTGAAAATTGATCATTATTTTTATATTTATTTTTTAATTCATTTAGCAATAAATTTGCATGTTTTAAAGATTTTGCATACAAAAATTTTCCATTGGGGGTTAAAAGATTCTTACCTTTTTTTAAAAAAAAAAATTTTTTTCTTTGTTTAACTATTTTGCACATCAAGATATTAAAAATTATTAATCATTTAAAATTTTTTATTTTCTAATTTCATCATATTTAGATTAAAAACCTTAATTTTTTTTTTAAAATACTCTGGCAAAGATGCTGTTAAAATTATTGGATTAGATTTTGAACCTTTAAAACTAATAGTATACGCATGTAAAAAAAAATCTGAATTAGCTTTATCGATAATTTTTTTTTTATTTCTTAAAAACTTTGTTTCACCAATAATTGGTAGATTTAATAAATTTAAATGTTTTCTAATCTGGTGCTTTCTTCCTGTTTCAGGTTTTAATAACAGCAGTGAAACATTACTCTTAGTATCAATGGTTTCATAAAAAGTAGTAGCTTCCAATTCTTTTGTTCCTGAAAAAATTGGGGTATCAATTCTTCCAGTCTTTTTTTTAGGTACTCCTGATACAATAGCAAGGTATCTTTTATCAATTAACCTTTGTTTAAATAGATTTCCCATATATTTTGCAGACAGAAGATTTCTAGCTAGAATTAATATTCCTGATGTCTGCTTATCTAATCTATGAACCAATTTAGGTTTTTCATTAAGACCAAAAGTAAGATTTTCTAAAATAACATCTATATTTAAACTAATTTTTGTTCCACCTTGAACTGCAATCCCACTAGGCTTGTTCAACGCTATTATTTCTTTATCCTTGTAAACAACCCAAGACTTAATTAAGTCTGAATATTCTTTATAGTTAAATTTTTTTTTATAAATATTTTCTTCAAAATTAATATTCCGTGAAAACTTTATTTGATCATCTTTTTTAATTAAAAAAGAATTCTTAATTCTCTTTCCATTAACTCTTACTATACCCTTTCTTATAATTTTACAGATAAAAATGTATGAAAAATTTGAAAAATTTTTTTTAAGCCAGTAATCAACTCTAACACCATCAAAATTATCAAGAACAACCCATGAATAATTTTTTTGTAGAGTCATTTGTTTTTGAAATAAAAACTAGAAATTTATTTTGTAGGTTTTTCTTCTTTTTTATCTGATTTAGCAACATTTTCTGAAGAAGATTGCATTTTTACATCTCCAGTTTTTTGAGGGACAGGCTGTGCATTCTCTTTTTTTGTCAAACTATCTGCACTCTTATCTTGCTCTTTAGCCTTATTTGTTTCAGACTTATTTTCTGATTCTTGCAACCTTATTTTATCAACTTTCCCCTTTGCATCTATATCTCTATCAACAAGTTCAATTATTGCCATAGGTGCAGAATCTCCTGATCTGTACCCAGACTTCATTACTCTAACGTAACCACCATTCCTTTTTGTATACCTCTTGGCAAGTACATCAAAAACTTTAGTTACCAAAGTGTTATCTCTCAATAAAGAAAAAACCTTTCTCCTAGAATGCAATGTTTGTTTTTTACCAAAAGTTAGAATTTTCTCAACAAATGGTCTTAAATCTTTAGCTTTAGGAAGCGTTGTCTTAATTTGCTCATTTAAAATTAAGGACTTTGAAAGATTTTTTAGCAAAGCACTTCTATGACTAGATTTTCTATTAAGTTTTCTTCCTGAAATCCCATGTCTCATAATAATATCTTTCTAATATGGATCTTCTAATTTTCTTCTTATTTCTTCTATATTCTCAGGAGGCCAACCCTCAATCTTCATTCCAAGTTCAAGGTTCATAGTAGTTAAAATCTCTTTGATTTCATTTAGTGACTTTCTTCCAAAGTTAGGTGTTCGAAGCATTTCTGACTCAGATTTCTGAACCAAATCACCAATATAAATTATTTCATCATTCTTTAAACAGTTGGCTGATCTAACTGACAGTTCCAGTTCCTCAACTTTTCTAAGTAAATTCACATTTAAAGTCGGTTCTTCCACAGGAAGAGATGCTGCCTCCTCAGTTGGTTCCTCAAAATTAATAAACATTTTCAGTTGTTCATCAATTATTCTTGCTGCATATGCAACTGAATCCTCAGGAATTACAGAACCATTTGTTTCTATATTCATGATAAGTTTATCATAGTCAGTTACTTGACCAACTCTAGAGTTTTCAACTCTAAAAGAAACCCTTCTTACTGGAGAAAAAAATGAATCTATTTGAATCGTTCCAAGTGGAACATCCTCATCACTATGTTTAATTGCTGGAACATAACCTTTACCTTCCTCAACTTGCAAGATTATATTTACATTTGCCTTTGAGTCAAGAGTACAAATGTGTAACTCCTTATTTAGAACTTCCACATGAGCACCACATTCAATATCACCAGCTTTAACTTCTTTTGGCCCTTTAGACTTTATATATATTTTTGTTGATTCAACATCATTCAGCTTAAGAGCAAGTTGCTTAACATTTAATATTATTTCTGTAACATCCTCAATAACTCCTGGTATCGATGAAAATTCATGGGAAATACCCTCAATTTTTATTGATGTGACTGCAGCACCTCTAATCGACGACAGAAGAACCCTCCTAAGCATATTCCCTAACGTTTGACCATATCCACTTTCCAGTGGTTCTGCTACCAACTCTGCATGTGTAAAGTTGTTTTTATCTTTTAGAAAATCTATTTTTCTTGGTTTAATAAGTTCTTTCCAGTTTTTATTTATCACATTAACTTCCTTTTAAAAAAAATTGAGTTTAAACTCTTCTTCGCTTTGGTGGTCTGCATCCATTATGAGGAATTGGTGTTATATCCTTTATAATTGTAATATTTAACCCCGTTGAACCAAGAGCCCTAATTGCTGATTCTCTTCCACTTCCTGGACCTTTGACGACTATTTCTATATTCTTCATTCCATGATCCATAGCTCTCTTACCTGCTTCTTCTGCAGCAAGTTGAGCAGCAAAAGGGGTAGATTTTCTTGAACCTTTAAAACCCTTATTACCTGATGATGACCATGACACCGTATTACCAGCCGGATCAGTTATTGTTATTATAGTGTTATTAAATGTGGAATTTATATGAGCCACTCCATTGGGTACATTTTTTTTTACTTTTTTTTTTAACTTTG
>CAYYMX010000027.1:0-15082 GCA_964473045.1 uncultured Alphaproteobacteria bacterium
GGTTGGTGTGTAGGTCCATCCTCACCTAATCCGATTGAGTCATGAGTTAATACATATATAACTTGCCTTTTCATCATTGCTGAAAGTCTTATTGAATTTTTACAATAATCAGAAAAAATCAGAAAAGTACCACCGTAAGGTATAAGGCCTCCATGTACTGAAATGCCATTCATGGCAGCAGCCATTAGATGTTCTCTTACTCCGTAGTAAATGTAATTAAAACTAGCTCCATCTGAAATTGAATTTTTTGTTTTAGTTAAATTAGAACCAGTAAGGTCTGCTGAACCTCCTATAAAGTTTTTTATTTTAGAAGAGAAGAATTCAAGTGATTTTTGTGAAGATTTTCTAGTTGCCTCAGTCTTTTTTTCAGTAATAATTTTCTTGAGAAACTTGCCTGTTTTTTTATCTCTTTTAACCTCTATATTTTTAAACTGTGAAAAAAAATCATTTTTATTTTTTGAGCTTTCTAGTTTCTTTTCCCATTGACTCCTAGTTTTAAATCCTCTTTCTCCAACCCAACGCCATTTTTTCAATATTTCTTTTGGCACTTCAAATGGTTGATAGGGCCAGTTGAGATTTTTTTTTGTTTTGGCTGCCTCATCTTTTCCTAAAGGAGAACCGTGTGATGTTTCTTTGCCTGATTTATTAGGAGAACCAAAACCAATTATTGTTTTACATGCAATCATGGTTGGCTTATCTGAATTAATTGAAAATTTAATTGCTTTATCTATTTCATCATAGTTATGCCCATTAATAGAAACTGTATTCCAGTTACTAGCTCTAAATCTTTTTTCTTGATCATCTGAACATGTTAGTTTTGTTGGTCCATCAATGGAAATATTATTGTCATCAAAAAAAACGGTAAGTTTTTTTAATTTTAGGTGACCGGCTATTGAAATTGATTCTTGAGAAATCCCTTCCATTAAACATCCATCACCAACAAATACCCATGTTCTATGATTTTGGAGTTTATCTCCAAATTTCATGTTAAGTTTTTTTTCAGCTATAGCCATTCCAACAGCATTGGCAAAGCCTTGTCCTAATGGTCCAGTTGTTGTTTCAATACTTTTAAGCAAACCGTATTCTGGGTGCCCGGCTGTTTTGCTACCAAGTTGTCTAAAGTTTTTTATTTGATCAATAGTACAATCCTCAAAACCTACTAGATACGAATATGCGTATAAAAGCATGGATCCGTGACCAGCTGATAGAATAAATCTATCTCTATCTTTCCAATCAGGTTTTCTAGGGTCAAATTTTAGGTATTTTGAAAAAAGCACAGTAGCTACATCTGCCATTCCAAGTGGTAAGCCAGGATGACCTGAATTGGCTTTTTCAATTGCGTCTATTGATAGAGCTCTTATAGCATTAGCCATTAGTTTTAAATCTTCTTTCTTTAAGATCATATTTATCTCTGTTTCTATTCTAAAATAAAGTTTCCAAAAGCTCTTGGGCCACCTGATACATTAATTTTTTGCTTTTTTTTGTGGGTATTCAAATCTATTAAAATAATATTATCTTCAAACCAACAAGCAACAACTATTAAATTTTCGGTGTAGCTAATATCAATTCCCTCCGGATACTCGCATACATCTAAAATTGTATCTATTGTTGAAAAATTATCTAAATTTATGACAGAAAGACTATTATCTCTTTGGTTGGTAACGTAGATAATGTTTTTCTTTTTATTATAAGCTACTTGATAAGGCCAATCCTCAACTTTTAAATTTTTTTCAACAATTAAGTTTTTCTTGCCGATTAATGAAATAGAATTAGATTGAACATTTGTGACAAAAATATACTTCGAGCTTTCTGAAGAAAAAACCCCAAATGGAGCTTTCTCAACGTTTATTTTTTTTATTTCTTTAGATAATTTTAAATCTACAACGGAAACATTATTGTCCTCTCTATTTGCTACAAATAGCTTTTTCTCTTGTTGGTCTATGTAAATACCAGCTGGTGAAGCGCCAACGGAAATTGAATTGTGAATCTTTTTTCCTTTTATGTCTATTACAGTAATCTGATTGTCGTACCAATTTGAAACATAGAGAAAATTTTTATTTTCATATAAAGCAATTCCAACGGGGGTATTTCCTGATTTAAGTAATTCATTTGTTTTGTCTTTAAGATTTATCATTGATATATTGTGACTCCCGGGATTAGAAATAAAGACTCTTTTTTTTTTAATATCTAAAAAAATACCTGCTGGTTTCTTTCCTAAAGTAATTTCTGATATTTTTTTTCTTTTTTTTAAGTCTATTATATCGAGTTTATTACTTTCTTGATTGGTAATAAATGCCAGATTATTTTCTATTTCAGGGAAAGCTCCGCATAATCCTGGATAAATCAAAAAAAAGAAAAAAAGCTTAATTTTTTTCAAGAGATTCTTTGAGACCTTTTAATGATTTTTTTATAAATTCTTCAACTTTTTTTTTAGAGTTTTCATCGTTTAACTCTTCTGGGGGATCATTTCCCATAAAACCTCTGTAAAAGCCAGCTTTATAAGTTACTATTGACGTTCCTGTTTTTTCAGACTTAACTAATATTTTGGCCGCATAACTATTTACCGGTAAAAGTTTATTGTCAGTTTTGATAAGTCTCCAAGTAATAAGTTTTTTCTCTTGGTTAACTTTTTCCAATTTTTGTACTATCTCTATTCCATTTTTAAATTTCAAAATTCTCTCGGAACCGACATCATTATTTTTTGCTTTTGATTCTGTCACATCTGGATTCCAGTCAAAGTTTTTAAAGTCACTTATTTTTTTCCAAACCAAGACACTTTCAGCATTTATATCAATAGATTCAATTACTTTCTGTCTTGTAGGACCATGAGCTAATACTGAAAAGGACAAGAGATTTGCAGCAAAAATAGAAAGAAAAAGTTTTTTTAAAGTATACATTTTTACATTTGTAAATAAATTATCTAGAATCTGATTTAATTATCCTAAATCTATTTTTATCCTGTAAAATTGATAATGCAACAATGATTTCTGATTTTTGATCATTTTGATTAACCATTACTACATGAATATTGCCATTAATGTTTTTAAATCTAACAATTTTAAATTTTTCATTGGAAAAACCATTTTGATTTATTTTTTCTACAAAATCACTTACGATAATATCCATAATTTTTCCTTAGAATAGGAAGTAACTATATTAACTTTAAATATTAAGATTACCACAAATCAAAAATATGAACAGACTTTTAAAAATTGTATTTAACAATCCTCTTAAAACA
Source organism: uncultured Alphaproteobacteria bacterium (assembly GCA_964473045.1). Classification (GTDB taxonomy): domain Bacteria; phylum Pseudomonadota; class Alphaproteobacteria; order Methylaequorales; family Methylaequoraceae; genus CAYYMX01. The sequence continues at coordinate 3,239 of CAYYMX010000027.1, forward strand.
ATAATTTTATTTACTCTTTTGGTTTTGGTTTCTGGAGTTTTTACACTTCAATTCATGAGTATTAATACTTCTACTGAGTCATTAATTGATGAGAATTTGAATTTTAAATTAAACCAAAAAGAATTAAAAAATGAATTTAAAGTTCTTCAGAATAATATTTTAATTCGCGTGAAGGGTAAAAAATTAGTTGAAGTTGAAGACATTACTGAGAAAATCCTTGGCAATATAAAAAAGAAAGAAAACGCAATTAACTTTGCTTATTCACCAAATCTAGATTCTTTTTTTAAAAATAATTTTTTCTATTTTTTAAATGAGAGTCAAAAAAAAAAATTAGTTGATCAACTTTATGATTATCAACCTTTTTTGTCAGAGATAAACAATAATCCAAGGTTAAAAGGTTTTAATAATTTATTAGAATTAGCATTAAAGGAAGAAAATAAATTAGAAAAATTCAACCATGTCTTATCAAAATTTACTGAATCAATTGAAAGAAGAGAAAGAGTTGATTGGCTTCATATGATGAAATCAGGGCAGGTAGAGTTTTTTGTAGTTGTAGGTCTGAAGAAAAAATATTTAGAAGAAAATGGTTTTGATAAATTTTATCAATTTTTGACAAATTTAAAAAACTTAGAAAATGATAGAATTAAAATTGAATTTACTGGAGGTTTAATAGTAGATTATGAAGAAATTAGTTCTGTTTTAAAAGGTGCTAGTCTTGCGGGCTTATTAAGTATTTTCTTAGTTGGTTTAATTTTGTGGTTTTCTTTTAGAAATTTAAGAATAATTTTTTCAATTATAATTACAATTTTGTTTGGTTTGATTATTACAATGGGGTTGGCTACTCTTTTTGTTGGTACCTTAAACCTTATTTCAGTAGCTTTTGCAGTATTGTTTATTGGTTTATCTGTTGATTTTGGAATACAAATTTGCACACGAATAATTGAAGATTCTAAAACTTTAAATTTTAAAAAAAAGATAGAGAATAATGTATTAAAAATTTCTAACACACTTTTTCTTGCAGCAACACCTTCCATAATCGGTTTTATTTCTTTTATTCCTACTAGTTATATTGGTCTTTCAGAGTTAGGTATTATTTCATGTATAGGTCTGGTGGTTGGGCTTTTAAGCAATATTCTACTTTTGCCATCAATTTTGCTTTTTTCCCCAACGGCATTTAAAAAAGAATATATTAGACAAAGATTTTTTGTAAATTATTCTGAACTTTATTTTAAAATCTTCAGTTACAAAAAACTAGTTTTTGGTTTGTTTTTTCTATTGTCATTAACAACAATTCTATTAATTGATAGAATTTCATTTGATTCTGACGCTTTAAATTTAAAGGATCAAAAATTGAGCTCAGTCAAATTAGCAAAGGAATTAATTGAAAAAAACCCAACATCTGATTACATTATTTCAGCTGTTGTTAAAAATTTAGATAATATTGATCTAGAAAGTATTATTAATTCTGAAAATATTAGTTCCTACTATTTTCTTAACATAAAGCAAGAAACTCAGAGTTCAGATGATCTTGAATATTTAAAATTTTTGTTATCAGTTAAAAACACTGATTTTCATTCTAATATTGATGAGTTGAGGAGATTAAAAAATTTACTAATTAAAATATCAGACATGAAAAAGACAAATGTTTCAATTAGAGCACAAGATTTTCTCACAAAAATTAATGATTTAGAGAAAAGTGATTTGTCTTTTGCCAAGTTAGAAAATTTACTTTTTTTTAATTTTGACTCATTAATTAATTTTGTAATGAAATTAAATGAGATTGATAAAAACTTTTTTGATACGATTCCTAATTACTATAAAGAGAGATATGTTTCAGACTCAGGTTTGAAAAGAATAGAATTTTTTCCTGAAAAAGATGTATCAGAAAAACATAATTTGAAAACTTTTGTTGATGATGTTTCTAAGTTTTTTCCTAAAGCAACAGGTATGCCTGTTGTTCAGTATAAAGCAGGTGAGGTGGTTTTAGATTCATTTCTCATGGCTTTTTTAATTTCATTTACTTTTTTACTAATTTTTATAAGCTTTGTGTTTAAAAATCTTAAATTGGTTTTTTCTTGTTTATTTTCTTTACTTGTTGCAACAATAATGACTCTTGGCTCTATGATTTTTCTTAATCTTAACTTTAATTTTGCAAATATGATTTCTTTACCTTTGCTCTACAGTTTAGGTATTTCCTATCCAATTTATTTTTTAAAAAGGTTCCAAGAAAAAAAAGATGTTAAAAAAGTAATTTCAAGTCAGACACCTAAGGCAATATACTACAGCGCTTTTACAACTATTGCTTCGTTTGGAACCCTTGGAATTTCAAATCACAATGGGACATCATCCATGGGTATTTTGCTGTTTCTAAGTCTCTTTATGACACTAATATCAGCCCTTGTTTTCTTACCATTAACCATTGATTCAAAAAAAACTAGATAAGTTTCCAGTTGCCTTCCATGTCTCTGCAAGCAGTTGACTGTTCAGTATGTTTTTCTCCATCTCTAAAGATTATTTTGCTAAAATCCCTACAAGAATGCCCATCCAGTTCGTAACTGTTTAATGGTGTTACTTCACCATTAGTTCCTTTTTCAGTTTTACTTGCCCATTTTCTAGAAGTATTATCGGCGTTTTCTTCAAGAGTATCCTGAACTTTATTACTAAAATCCTCTCTATCATTTTCATTTAGAATGTTGACTAATTTTCCAGCTATTAAAAAACCAGCAGCACTTCCTAGAATCATGGAAATAGTTTTGCCAGTTCCAGATCCAAATTTAGAACCCACATATGCACCAACGGCAGAACCAATTACTTGACCTAAAAATTTGTTGTCTTCATGGGTTGTGCATGAACTAACAAAAAAAAACAATATTATGAATGAAATTAAATTGTATTTTTTTTTCACAAACAACAATATATAGATTTTTTTAAAAATATCTATATTTTCTCCTTTTCACTAAAACCTCTAAAAGTTTTGAATCTAGGAAATCTAAGACTCCAGAATTTGCCATCTTGACTTTTAGAAATTGAATCAGCACGAATTTCTACAACTTTCCCTAAAAGTTTTTCCCTATTATCCCAAAAACCAATTCTTTGTTTTTCTGTAAAACCTGATCCAACACTAAGTTTAAAAAATTTACCATTATCTTCTCCTTCTGCTCCTAACGCTCCAAGTCTTCCTTTGTTTTTACCAGTACCTTCTTGGTAGCTTTTTACCTCAAGTGAAACTTCAATGAATGGTTTAGATTTTAACCAACTAGTTGTTCTTTTACATTCATAAAATGAATCAGGGTCTTTTATCATTATTCCTTCAAACCCATTATGAACTGAATTATGATTAAAATTGTTGAATTCTTTTAACCCTTGGTTCGTATTAAAATCAATAATTTTTTGTTCAAGCAACTTTATGAATGAATTGCCTTTTAAATACTCTTGGTACCAACTTTCAAGGTTTTCTATTCTATTTTTTTGGGAAATTTTCTCAAAACCTTTTTTAAAACTATCTAATGATAAAATGTCAAATAAATAAAGTGTTGCATCATTATTTTGAATGTTATTCTTTCTGTGAATCTGTTTCATCAATTCTTGAAAGTTTTTACTAACGACTTCTCCATCTAGGACTAAAGCAGTGCGAATAGGCTTGTCTATTATTGATCTTTTTAATTCATTTTTTATATTGTCAAAATTATGAAGTTCTTTACCATTCCTGCTAAAAATATCAACGTTTCCATTAGGGTATAATATTGAGATTGCCCTAACACCATCTAATTTTACTTCTAAGATTTTTTTTCCATGAAGTTTTTTTTTGTGTAATTCACTATCTTGGGATAATTGACAAGAAAACACTGGAATAAAATATTTTAAAAAATTATTTTTTTTTGCAACATTGTTAATGGTTTTTTCTGATAGTCCACATCTCATATCTTTAATTAGAATTCTTCTAAAAAAATAATTCCATTCATCTTTAGGAGATTTTTTCATCAAATGGATTATTTTGTCCCTAGCAGCGTGGCCTGTAAGTTTTCTATTTATTAGATCTCTAACTGTATTTTTAAATTCATTCCATGATAGGCCAGAACCATCAATCTTTGACTCTGGGACTTTTTTTACACCAAATGTTTGAAGTTTATTGTAGGTAAGTGAAAGACCTTCAAAAAAAACATTATTTTTTTTTTTCATTTCACCTAATAAAACTTCTTCTTTAAAGATTCTTGAATTTGATGATTCTAGATGTTTTATTACTTCAAAATTATTCATTTAGCTTTTTTTTAACATCTTCAAAATAATTGCAAAATTTACATCTTTCTGAATAGTTTGGGATTTTACTACTTTGTAATAATTCAAATATTTTAGTTATTGTTTCTTCTATCCAGTTAAAGTCCAAAATTTTTTCAAATAAAAAAAAATCAAATTTTAACTCTTTTTCCAAAATATCAGAATTTTTTTTAGCATTAATGTATAAAATTAATCCTTTATTAGAAACTTCTATTGAGTTTTTAGCTAGTAAATATGTGTAAAATGATAATTGTTTCCAATAACCTGGCCAAATATTTGCCATACTAAGACTTTCTTTTTTAGAAGTGCTCTTAAAAATCACACTCAAATACCTGTTGGATTCTCTGTCAAACCATAGATCATCAAGAGTTCCAAATAGCTGAAGGTTTGTTGCTTTATGTGTATGTCTAATTCCTTTAAATGAATTTTTCCAATCACAAATTCTTTTGTCATTTGCTGGAATAAAATTTCTTTTTAATTTTGCAATTTCTGGGTGGGTTTCTTGACTCTCTCGAAAATGATCAAATTCTTTTTTTAATCTTTCATTAATTGTATTATTAAAAACAAGAGGTGTGCCATGAGGTCTTCTGATCCCAAAGACCAAATCTAAATAGAAACATCTTTTACAGTCAAAAAAAAGATCAACTTTCGTCCTGCTAATAGCAAAAGGATTTAAATTGTCTTTTACATAAACTTTTTTTTTCCACATAGTTGTTTGGTTTTAGGTATTTTAATTAATATTCATTTTAATTTAACTATATCTTAAAAAAAATTAGAATTGACTTTTTTTAAAGAATACAATATATAGTGTTTGATTTTTATTATAAATACATTATATTGATTAAATGATTAGATTAATTTTTTTACTATTTTTACTTCCCCATGCTTTAGCTTCACTAGAACTCAATTTAATCTGCACAAATAAAGTAAATAATAGATCTAGTGTTGATGTAAATGATTTATTCTTAATTTTAGATTCATATAACAAAAGAATAGAGCTTGGAGGGCTATCTTTTACGGCTAATGAACTTAAAATAACTGATACCAATGTTTCATGGAGTGCAGAAAAAATTGCACTTTATCCTGAGACTCAGGGGAGGGTTAATGGGATTATTGGTCGGTTTTCTGGCGACTTAAGATTAGAATTTATAAGAAATGACAATGGTCGTGCTAGCGCAATAAGTTTTAAGTGCAAGAAAATCAATATTAGAGATAGAATATTTTAATTTATAAAAATTTTATTTTTAGGTAGGTATTTTGCTATTTCAGAAAGGCAGAAAACTGTGTTTTCTTTCTTTATTTTTTCGTTTACAGTTACTAAATTTGAGATGTTTTGCATTTCTTGTAAAAAAATTGAATTATTTTTTTGTATTTTAAAAAATCTTTTGTAGTAGTTTTTTGGCATTCTAAAGTTTCCAATTGTTACAGAATGAATTTTGTGACTATTAATTTTTTTAAAAATTTTTTGGAAAAATAAACTATAATCTAATTTTGCATTTTGCGTCCATATAATGGGGTCAAAACGAAGCCCTATCATCCAACCTTTTTCTTGAAGTTTTACTATGGTTTTTATTCTTTTTTCAAGGCTTGGAGTTTTAGTTTCATAAGAATTGATTATATTAGAAGGGTTTAAACTGTAAGCAACGATAACATTTTTTGCAGGCTTTTTCTTTTTTAGCACCCCTATGTTAATACTTTTAGTTCTTATTTCTAAAGTAGAATTTCTTAGACTTCTAAAAAAATCGATATAATAATCTAAAAAGTTGGTAATTTTTTCCATAGCCAAACTATCACAGTCATATCCAGAAAAAAAGCATGAAACTTCATTTGATTTTGATGTAATCAATTTAATTTGATTTGAAAAATCTTTATAATTTACAAAAACAACATAATTTGCTGAATTAAACATTCCCTGAAGAAAACAATATTTACAATCATAGATGCAATTTAGCATATGGGAAAAATAAAAGTTTTTTTTGTGGCCAATTGTAAAGTTTTTAGGTGTTTCTAGAATCAGATTATTACTCTTGTGAGCTAAAATTATAGATGGATTTAATTTTTGAATCCTAAAACTTTGTTTTTTGCTATTAAAAATCTCTTTATAGTTTTCACAAAAAATTATATTATTATATTTGATTTTTTTAAGTATATTATTGGTTTGAGGATGGTCTCTAACTTTTTTTTCAATATATATAGTATCAAAGTTCATGATCAAGCATGTGTCTTAATTTTGAAATAATCAAACCTGCGGGCATTTTTAAATTAATGTTATCATATCTCAAGTTAGTAAATTTTGTGAAATATATTTGAAGTAGTTTTTTCAATTGTTGTTTTTGAGTAAAGGTAAATTTTACTTCCGAGAATATTTTTTTAGATTCTTCATCAATTTTTAAATCAATTGAAAAAAACTTTTTTCTTAATGCTTCGATTTTAATCATAAAAGTATTAATGACTTCGATTTTTTTTTCAATAATTTGATTAATTTCTAATTTATTTTTAAAATTAATTTTTCCTAATTTGTTGTCAGATATTATTTTTATAGAATGTATTAACTCTTTTGTAGAATATTTATTAGCTGAAAAAAAGAAGCCACTACATTCCATATCAGTTAGATTTTCGGTATAATTATAATTTGGTGAATCATAGGTCTTACAATTTACTCTTAACAAATTAATTTTTTCTGCAAAAAAAGGGTAAAATTTGTAGTTGTTTGTAGTGTCTATTACTTTATTTACGAGAACTAATTCCCCTAAATTAATATTTTTATGGCCAGCTAAACCAAAATTTATCCATATTTGATTTTTTTGACACCCAAATTCATAATAAGTATGAGTAACAGAGATTGCAGCAGAAACTTTTCCTATTCCACATATTGTAATAGATAATTCTTTCTTGTTATTTGAATATATTTGAAATTCATTAAATTCTGATTTTTTTTTAAGTTTATAATAATCTATTAATGGTCTGGCTTCTGCATTTGTAGCTATTATTAAATGGATCACAAATATCTTATTTAATAAATTTTAAAGTCATTCTATCACTTTCACCAATTTTCAGATAACGAGATTTATTTAAATCACCCTCAATTAATCTAGGAGGGAGAGTCCAGACTCCTTTTTTATAGTTTTTGGTGTCTTTTGAATTTGCATTAATTTCTGACTTTTCAAGAAATTTAAAACCTTGTTTTTCTATAAATTTGATTAGGAAAGATTCTTTAACGTAGCCATTCTTATGATTAAACTGTGATGTTTCATTGGCTCTATGTTGAACAACTCCAAGAACTCCCCCTTTTTTCATTATTTTAAAAATTGATTTGTAAATATTTTCAGCATTTCCACTTCCTAACCAGTTATGAGTATTTCTGAATGTCAAAACTAGATCAAACGTTTCTTCTTTACCTAAGATTTGATAATTTTTATTTATTGATACAAATTGAATATTACCAAAATATTTATTATTTTTTATGAAATAATCAGAAAATTCCTTTTGCATTTTGGTTATAACTTCAACTGGGTGAGGGGGCTTTTCATATTTAGTGACAAAAAGATTGTTGGTTTTATTCATAAAATTCCCAATAATTTCTGTGTACCATCCTCTTCCAGGAGAGATTTCTAAAATTTTTTTTTCTCTTGAAATTCCAAAAAAATTAAGAGTTTGCACGGGGTGTCGGTAGATATCTCGTTTCTTATTTTCTGTTTTTCTGTAATAATTTTCAACTGCTTTATTTAAAAGAACTTCGGTATTAGCGATACAATTGTTTTGATCAATAAAAAGAAAAAAAATTAAAAAAAAAATTATATTCATCATTCTTTAATCATACTATCAATCATATCATCGATGGAAAATTCTTCATTCAAAACTTCACCAAGTTCACCTAGGTTTTCGTCATTTGTTATATCCCATCCAGTTGGGGCTACTCTAGTAAGTCCTGATCTACAAGAATATGAAAATACTTTGAATTCATCAATAAATACATCAATCGAGAATTTTTTTTCACTAGTTCCTTCATAAGGATCTGATTTAAATAGGCCTTTTTCATTTGGTCTGGTGTCTTCAATGATATTGTACATGTAGTGATTTAAAAGCAAATATGTATTTTGATCTATTTTGAGTTCACCAAGAAATTGTAATATGAGTGCTGCACCTTTTTCTACTTCGCTTTCTTCAATATCATCGTAATTTTTTGAAAGAAAAGTAATAAACTTTTTGATTGAAACAAAAAAAGACGTATCTCTAACAATGTAATCATAAACAATAATGCATGAAATTACTTTTAGTAGCCAAGCTGGGCAAAAATTCTTTTTATCTTTCTTTTTATCACTCATAGGAATTAATATTTACTTTTAATAAAATTTTCAGCATAAGACTTTTTAAGCATCTTTCTTTTAATTGGCCTTATTATTTCATAATGATAATTGTTTTTTTTGGCAAACCTTTCAGCTTCTTCAAGACTTTCGAAGTGTAAAATAATTTGATCTTCAGGATTTGAGATGCCAGTCCAGCAGAACTTACTGTTAATATAAGTTTCACCAACTTTTTTAGAAATTAAACACCATTTTTTGGTATTATAAACCCCAGACTGCATAGGTGATTTGGCTGGTTTAAAAATAACAAATTTTTTTTTATTTTGTTTCATAACTTTTCAGTGCATTTTCTAAATCTTTAATTAAATCATCTGAACTTTCTAGACCAACATGTATTCTAAACCAATATTTAGAAGTTTTCGATAGATTATTTGTTAATTTCATATTGGTTAATGGCAGAATTAAACTTTCATAGCCACCCCAACTAAATCCAATTTTAAATAAATTTAGAGAATCAATAAAGCGTTTGCAATCATTTATTTTTTTCAAACTAAATGTTAGTAAACCGTTTCCAATTGTATGATACTTTTTCCATAATTTATGGTATTTATTTTGTTTGTCAGCAACAAAATAAATGTCTGAAATTATCTTTTTTTTTTTTAAAAAATTGCAGACTTTTATTGCATTATCATAATGTTTGTCAATTCTAACTTTTAATGTTTTAAGCCCCTTAGTAGCTAGGTGGCAACTGTCAGGTGAAACATAGTCACCTAATCGAACAGCTGTTTCTTTTATTTTTTGGTAATTCTTATTTGAACATGCAATTATTCCACAAAAGTTATCTGAGTGACCAGAGAAATATTTAGTTCCTGATTCAATTACTATGTCTATACCAAACTTCAAAGGATTACATCCTAAAAATGTTGACCAGGTATTATCCATGATTGTTATAATCCCTTTTTTTTTGGCTACTTCAGAGAAGCGATTTAAGTCTTGAACTTCAAAATTTAATGAACTTGGAGATTCAAGATAAATAACTTTTGTACGGTCATTAATTAAATTTTTGAATTTTTTAAAATTATTTGTATCATAAAATTTTGATTTAATATTAAATTTTGATAGTTCATTTTTAGCAAAATTAGAAACTGGTTCATAACAAGTGTCAACAATTAATAATTCACTCTCTTTTTCAACAAAACTCAAGATGGAGATGGTGATTGCCGATAATCCAGAACTAGTTACTATAGCTTTTTCAGACTCGTACAATGAGCAAACTAATTTTTCAAACTTTCTTGATGTGTAAGTGCCTATTCTTCCATAATAAGGAAGGGAGAATCTGTCCTTTTTTGCTGCTAAAAAAGATTCATAATTTTCAAATATTAATGTTGAATTTCTGTAGATTGGATCTGTTATAGAACCAAAATGAGATTTGGGATCAACACCTTCGTGAATTATTTTAGTATTTATTTTTTTCCCCATTCTGCCCAAGATCCATCATAGAGTTTTTTATTTTTTATCCCAAGAATTTCAAGTAAAAAATATATATTACATGCTGTGACACCAGAACCACAAGTACATATTATTTGACGGTTCATTTGAAAGTTTATTTTTTTGTTTAATTTTTTTTTTAAATTTAATAAATCTAACATTTCACCGTTTTTATTGGAGATTGAATCATATGGAATATTTGTGCTACCTGGAATATGACCCGATTTAAGTTCAGCTCTTGGCTCAGGTTCTTTTCCTTTAAACCTAGCACTCGGTCGAGCATCTATGATTATATGATTGTTGATTTTTTTTTTCAAAAAAAATTCAATTTCTTTTTTTTTGATGACTATATCTGTAACTGATTTTGTTTTAGTGGCAGTGTATTTAACTACTTCTTTTTTTTTAGAAATTTTAAATTTTTTTCTTTTCCATAAATTAAATCCACCATTTAAAATTTTAATTTTATCAAATCCAAATTTGTGAAACGTAAACCAGATTCTTGATGATGAAAAAAAACCGAATTGATCATATATTATTATATAAGAATTTTTAGAAATACCTAATTTTGAGATTTCAGAGTGAAATTTATTTTTTTGAGGTAACATATGAGGAAGTTTGTTTTTTTTATCTGAAATCTTTTCTAAATCAAAGAATATTGCTCCAGGAATATGTGATTTTTTATACTCACTGAAGCCTTTTGTTGGAATTCCTAAATACCATCTGCAGTCTAAAATTTTTATAAAACTGAGATTTAAAATTTTTTTTAATTCTTCTGGATAGATAATTTTTTTTTTTAAGAATAAATTCATAACCAACTTGGAATTGGAAGTTTGTTTTTTTTTAAAAAAAATTTATTAAAAATTTTGCTTTGGTACTTTGTTCCATAATCACATAATATTGTAACAATATTTTTTCCTGGTCCTAACTTTCTACCCAATTTGATTGCTCCCATTATATTTATTCCTGAGGAACCACCTAAAATTAATCCTTCTTTCATGATCATTTCAAAAATTATATTTAATGCGTCTTTATCAGAAATTTGAAAACATTCATCTATCTTGGTATTTGCAATGTTTTTTGTGATTCTTCCTTGACCAATGCCCTCTGTAATTGAAGAGCCAGATGATTTCAGGACACCTTTATGAAAAAAATTATACATTGCTGAACCAAATGGATCAGCAAGCCCAATTACAATTTTTTTGTTTTTACTTTTTAAAAAATCAGAGACACCACCAAGAGTTCCTCCTGTTCCAACTGAACAAATAAAACCGTCAACTTTTCCAACTAATTGTTTCCAAATTTCAGGACCAGTATTGAGAAAGTGGGATTTTTTGTTAGACAAATTGTCAAATTGATTTGCCCACAACACTCCATGAGAGTTTTTAATTTTTTTTGATAGCGATTCAGAAAATTTTATATAGTTTTTTGGATTCTTGTAAGGCACAGCTTCAACAAGTTTAAGATCGGCTCCACATAGTTTTAGCATATCTTTTTTTTCCTTACTTTGAGTTCTTGGCATGACAATTATTGACTTTAAACCCAATGAATTCCCAACTAAACATAATCCAATTCCAGTATTTCCTGCTGTACCTTCTACAACTGTGCCACCTTTCTCAATTTTCTTAGATTTTATTGCATCTTTTATTATTTGAAGAGCAGGTCTATCTTTAACTGAACCACCAGGATTAAGAAACTCACATTTCCCATAAATATTACAATTAGCTAATTGGGAAGCAATTTTAAGTTTTATAATAGGAGTATTGCCAATACATTCAGA
>CAYYMX010000028.1:0-14820 GCA_964473045.1 uncultured Alphaproteobacteria bacterium
ATTGTTTAGCATTTAATACAATTTTTTTTCTATTTTCTGCAAAACCATGTAATATTTTACCACTTTTAATATTTTTTACTCGAATTTTATCCATATAATCTGCGTTTTCCAAGGCGATTCCTTCAGCTTTTATGGTAATATTATTATTATGCTTGTTTTCTATCAACACAACAGAATTCTTTTCAATTAGCCAGTTTTTCTCTACATTAGAGTAATATAGAGCTCTATTTGCTTGAATAGATCTTTTTAATTTTCTTCCAACTATTTCTCCTTCAGTTTCAATTAAACCGTCGGTATTTGAGATATTTTTTTGAATTGTTATCAAATCATCCTTTGTTACTATAGACCCAGTTTTTTTTGGGTATTTCAATGCTAAAACGTTAATTTTATTTCCATGCCTATTTTCTTTTGCACTTTTCTTTGTATTCACTTTGTTTCTTACAATGAAATCCCATTTGTATGGGGCAATACAACTGACTTTTATCAATTTATTGTTTCCAGAAATATCATTGATAATAAAGTTTGATATTGGGCATTTTGGATATTTAATTTGATCTAAAATATCAATGTTAGAGGATATCCCTTTTTCTGCGAGCCAACTCTCAATTGTTTTTTTTAATTCGGCTCCAGTAACTGTTTCAGCCTTAAGACTATTGGGGGAAATAAAGATAAAAATCAAAAAAATCAAAAACTTTTTCATTTTTAGTTTCCGAAAAAATATATGTGACTATTATTAGATGGGCTAGAGTTTTTAGATCCTGGTTTTTTTTTAACCATATTCATAATTTCATTTATTGATGGAATCTTTATCTTTTTTTCAGCAAACATGAAATTAGGGTTATTTCTTGCAAAGGCATGTTTATTAAGTTCTATTATTGATATTTCAACTATTCTCATATTCAAACCAGTATTCCCATAATATTTCTTAATTATTCCTCCTAGTGATTCCCCCACCTTTATTTTGTGAGTAACCGAATGATTCTGATCTCTTAAAAATTTATTGTACCTATCAATTTTACTATTATTGCTTGTGCTTGAATTTCCTTTATATTCTAAAATAACAAAAGGCTCATTTGCTTGAGAATAATTATTCAAGAAAAAAAGTAGAGCAGAACTTATAAAAATATATTTTAATTTTTCCATGATTATTTTTAATTCATAAATCGGATTATTTTTCCATTAATATCTTCTTTTTTATTTGATGGATTTAAAATTTCAAGTACTGAGAAATCTTTTCTTGAATCTTGTACAGTGACAACTATCCAGTCATTCATTGAATGATTTGAATTGCTACTTGAAACGAATCCAACTTTTCCATTTTTTAAACCTTGGTTAGTTCCAAGTGGCACAGTTAAAAAGTCACCTTGAAGATTAATTTTGGCTTCGAGTGGATAGCACTTTAGTTTATCCAAAATTCTATATTGTAGTTTTGATAAACTTCTTTCAAATAATTCTGTTAACTTGCCCATAGGAACCCTATAAAAGGCGTCAAGGTGCTGATAACCAGTGTTATTACCAAGTATTAATGAAAACTTATAATTTACTGAATCTACAAGTTTGTAAGATGGCCCCTCATAGATTTTGAGATTTATGTTTACTAGAATTTCTTCGGAAATCCTGGTTACTCTTCCATTAGCAGAACTTAAAAGAATTGTTGGATGAATAGAAAATTCTCCATGTTTAATGTTGGTTTTGTTTCCTTCAACGAGATTTTCATAATCCAAACTGATGTCAGTAACATTTTTTTGATTAGGATTAAAATTAAAGTTTGTTGAATCAAATAGAGAGATTTCTTGAATTTTTTTCAAATTTGAAAAAATATCAGATGAAATTTTGTTAGGTAAATTTTGACTCCAGGCTGGTAATTTGCTTGAAACAGAAAAGTGTGGTCTAAGGTAACTCACATTAATAAAATCTCTTTTTGAACAATTCATTAGATCACTTACGCTGACCAAATAAGCCTTAATTTTTATTGTGTAATGAGTTTCATCTGCTTTTTCTTCTAAAACAACAAAATCTGTAATACTAGATGAAGGTCTTATCAACAAACTTTCTTTAAGATTTGTATTAACGTCTACACTTGAATACCCATCAATTTTTGCACCAGCTTGTATACTTGCCAAATATAATGCATCGTCTAATGCTCTCTTTTTTGCCGTTTCTTCATCTCCATCAATTATTACTGCTCTTCCTTCAGCAATTGCAACTTCATGAGAAAAATCGTTGGCTAATAGAGCAGTAAAACTGATTAGAATAAATAGAAGCGTTGTAAAGAAAACTGTTAGATCTTTAATTAATACTTCTATTCGATTGTAAATAATACGTCTCAATTTTCACCCTATCTCAATTATTACCCTATAGGGATTGAGCTTGTCTAAACAAATATGCAACCATATCTTGGTCAATTTCCAAAACTGTTTCATATGTGTCAGATCCTGTAGGGTTGATTCGTACAGTTCTAGCCCCTCTAATTATTCCTGAGACTATTCCTCTAAAAGTGTCGTTTTGAACCATTAGGTCAATCACTGTTGTATTACTATCAACGTTAAGACCATGTATCTGTTCTGCTAATTCTCTCATAGCTGCCATTCTTGCAGATCTAATTGCCATTAGTCTTTTTTGTTCAACATTTTGACCTGGTTGAGTTGACACAACCGCATATCCAGTAGCAGTCAAAGTTGGAAATGTGATTGATGCTCCATCAAGTAGTTCTTTTGTTTTGTTTAATTGATTAGTTGGAGCATTAAACTTGTCCGAATTTTTTTTTAGACTTGAAACCTGAGTTCCTCTTAGGTTATTCAGCATATCTGCTGTGCATGATTGTACTAAAAATACAAATATCACTAACAAAATCTTTTTCATTTTCTAATCCTTAGTTAAATGTTATTTTTAAATTCTGTGCATAAATTATGCCATTTAGTTCTTAAACGACATTTAATACAATATATGTATGGCATACTCCTTGCATCTCCCTTTACATGAAAAAAAAAGTATTAAAATGCAGGATTAATGCGACTTTTAGAGGTCAATTTATTGACATAAGAGGAAATTTATGGATTTAGTTTTAAAAACTTTTCAGAAACACAATTTTTTTGATTTTTTTAGAACATTCAGTATTCCAATAGGAATAATGATACTGATTGCCATGATGGTAATCCCCTTAACTCCATGGATACTTGATATATTATTTACATCTAACATATTAGTGTCTTTATTGGTTTTAATGGTAGCTTTGCAAACCTTTAGACCACTTGATTTTTCGAGTTTTCCAACAGTGCTTCTCTTTGCTACGGTTCTTAGGCTAGGGTTAAATGTTGCGTCTACGAGAGTGATTCTTAAGGAAGGGCACAATGGCACAGATGCAGCTGGAAAGATAATTGAGGCATTTGGTGATTTTGTAATGTCAGGAAGTTATACAGTTGGACTATTTGTTTTTGCAATTTTGGTCATTATTAATCTAATTGTGATTACTAAAGGTGCTGGAAGAGTATCAGAAGTTGCAGCTAGATTTACATTAGATGCAATGCCAGGAAAGCAAATGGCAATAGATGCCGATCTTAATGCTGGTGTTATTAATAGTGGTGAAGCTAAGACAAGAAGACAAGAAATTGCAAAAGAAGGTGAATTTTATGGTGCAATGGATGGTGCAGCTAAATTTGTTAAAGGTGATGCTGTCGCTGGAATATTAATTTTAGTAATAAACATAATTGGAGGTTTGGTAATTGGAACTGTTCAACATGATTTAACTCTTAGTGAGTCAGCTGAATCTTATGTATTATTAACAGTTGGTGATGGACTAGTAGCTCAAATTCCTTCTCTTTTACTTGCTATGGCAACAGCAACAATTGTTACGAGAATTTCTACAGAAGACAATGATTTAGCTGGACAAATTTCTACTCAAATGGGTTTGTCAAAAGCATGGATTCCAGTTTCTGCAGTTCTGCTACTTTTTGGTTTAGTTCCTGGAATGCCAAACACGCTTTTCCTTGTTGGATCATTTTTGGCAGGATTGACTGCCTGGTATATTTCTAAAGATGATGAAAATAGCGAAAAAAATAAAGATGAATCAGAAGAAAAAGAAGATCAGCCAGGTAAAATAGATATCGAAGAAGTTTCAGATAATGCATCCATTTCTCTTGATTTGGGATATGGCTTGGTTTCGATGGTTGATTCAAGTGACAAAAAAACCTCTGGTCCTCTAATAGCTAAAATAACGGGAATTAGAAAACAAGTGTCAAAAGAATTAGGGTTTGTAATACCTAATGTTAGGGTTAAAGATGATCTATCAATAGATGCCAATTCATATAAAATTAGAATTGGCTATACGATTGTTGCTGAGGATAAAATTTATGCGGATAGAAAGCTAGCCATGCCAGGTGATGAAACAAAATTAAAAATTCAAGGCATTGAAGTTAAAGATCCTTCATTCGGTTTAGATGCTGTTTGGATTGAAAAACATATGATTTCTAAGGCTGAGGCAAATCATTACATGGTTATTGAACCTGAAGCAGTGATTGGAACTCATTTGAATCAAATCCTATTAAAATATGCTGGTGACTTGCTTAGTCAGGATGATTCTCAACTCCTTCTTGATAATCTTGCGAAAGTAAATCCTCAATTAGTACAATCTGTTATTCCTAAGCTGGTACCGCTACACCACTTAACTATAATATTAAGAAATTTACTAGTTGAAAGAGTGCCAATAAATGATCTAAAAAAGATACTTGAAGCTCTTTCAAATTTGGCTGATAAAAAGTTGAGTCCTGATGAACTTTCAGAAGCTGTAAGACCAGCTATTTCATCGTTACTAATTCAAAAGATTTCAAATGTTAATGAACCTTTGCACGTAAGTACATTCAATTCAGACTTTGAGCAAATGCTAATTTCAATGTCTAAAAAGAGTGGGTCGGAAGGATTGTTGATAGATCCAGGTCTGGCAAAACAAATGATACAGTCAATTATAGAAATTAGTGAGAAACTATCATCAGAAGGGAAACCTCTTGTAATAGTTACTTCACCTCTTATCAGAAAAGATCTATCAATTTTATTAAGACAACATATCGACGATATGGTTGTGCTGTCATTTACTGAATTGCCCGAAAGCAAAAAAGTAAAGGTAGTTGCAACTATTGGAGAACAAATTTCAACAAATAAAAAGGAGAAAACTAATGAGCACACAAATGTTTAAAGCTAAAGATATGAAATCAGTTATGAACCTTGTAAACCAAGAGTTTGGTGATGATGCTATTATTCTGTCCACAAAAAAAAACAATGGGATAGTTGAAGTTGAGGCATCTGATAATGATGAAGTAATTGTATCGCATAAGAAAAAAATTATGGAGAATAAAAACTTTTCAAAAATTTTTTTAAAGGAGGTTGATAAAAATGCTTCTTCAAAAACTAATAAAGACAATATTTCATTTATTAATAATAAAAGTGAACAAAACAATGCTAATAAAGATTTTGAAGAGAAAATCCTAAATTCAGTAAAATCTGAGATTGCTACATTGAGAAAAGAAATAAATGGGATGATTATAACGGATGAATCTGGAATTTCTGACAAGCTTTCTTATTTTACACCAATAAAATTAAGACAAGAAAAATTTTCATCAGAAATTATTAGTAGACTTAGTCATTCTTTTATTGGAAGAAACTTGGAAGAAGGAAGAATATCTTTTTTTAGAGAACTATCAAAAAAATTGTCTTCAAGTGATTTCTCAAGATTGCTAAAGGCTAAAAATATTTTTGTTATAGGCAATTCAGGATCTGGAAAATCAACACTTTCAGCAAAAATAGCATCTTATTTATCTGATAAAAAACAATCAAAAAATATTAATTTCATTGAAGTTTCAAATTCTACAACTGGAAATTCAGATGTTTTAAGATCCTATAGTAGAGTATTAGGGTTTCCAATAAAAGATTATAAATTGTTTGACTTTAATTTTCAGGAAAATGATGATTCTAAAATTAATGTTTTTGACTTTTCAGGTGATCTCAATTTTGGTATCCAAAAAATTAGAGAGATCAAAAACTCATTTCCGTCTTTCGAATTTTGTTCTATACTATCTGTGCAAAGTGGATCAAATTCTGAAATGATAAGTAGTATTTGTGATAAAGTTTCAGATGTGAGACCAATGATAGCAATTACTAAATTAGATGAATGCTGGGTAGGAGCGGAAGAATTTTCTTCTCTAGCAATTAATAATGCAAGAATTGGATTAGTTACCGGTACAAAGGTTATAATTGATTCTATAATAGAAGCAAATGAAAACTCTTTAACAAAATATATGAAAGAAAACTTTAAAGGTGTCTGATTCATTAGCTATAACAAGCGGTAAGGGTGGTGTTGGTAAAACTACAGTAGCGGTTAATTTGTCAATTGCTCTAAAAAAAGTTTCCTCCGAGGTCTTTTTGCTTGATACTGATTTGGGATTAGCAAATTCTCATGTTCTTCTTGGAGTTAATCCCGAAACTTCTTTGTCTGATGTAATTTATGGGGGAAAAAAAATTTCAGAAATAATAATCCCTTCTAGTGGCATAAAATTAATTTCTGGTGGTACGGCAGTAAACAATTTGTTTAATATTGATAATACTAAGCGCTACTCGATTTTAAATGAGATGGATAATCATTTAAAGAAATTTGATGATGTCAAACTGGTAGTAGACATCGCTGCTGGTGCAGAAGATAATTCTCTGGTTTTTGCAACGGCTTGTGATAGAGTTTTAGTGGTTTTAGTTGGAGAACCAACTAGTTTTCTTGATTCCTATGCATTGATTAAGGCAATTTACTCAAAATCTTCATTTAAAAATTATTGTATTGTTGTTAATCAAGTTAATGATGATGAGCAAGGAAAGGATCTTTTTAAAAAATTTAAGAAAATTACTTCTAAATTTTTAGATGTTAATTTACACTATGTAGGATGTATAAAAAATTCTAATATAATTAAAAAGTCTATAATTAACAGGATACCAATTATGGAAACAGATCCAAAATCAAATATTGCCCAAAGTTTTTTGAGCATTGCTAACCAAATAACTAAAACTCCAATAAATGAATGGGGAGGCTTAACTTTTTTATCAAAGGATAAGAAAAGAGCTTAATTTTTAATGTCAAGTTATTATTCTGATCATTCACAAGTTTCAATTAATGAATTGATTGAGAATAATTTGGTTTTAGTAAAAAAGATTGCATGGCAGATCTTTGGAAGAGTTCAAAACGTAGTTGAGATTGAAGATTTAATTCAACAAGGTATGGAAGGTTTAGTAAGTGCTGCACAAAAATATTCTCCTAAGGAAGGTGTAAATTTTCAACAATATGCTCAATTGAGAATTAGAGGGTCAATAATTGATTATTTAAGAAAAAACTCCAATCTTTGTAGAACTACAATAAAAAAAAAACAAGATTATGAGAAAAAAAAAAATGAGTTACAAAAAAAATTAAATAGGGAACCAACTAAAAGTGAACTGATTGATTTTATGGATGTCCCCGAAGAAGAATTTAATTATTGGGAACAAGCCTTTGAGGCTAACCATGTCCAAAGTCTTGATAGCGCCTATAATGAGTATTCAATTCTCTATGCAAGTAGTAAAAATGATCCTGAGATGTCACTTCAAGATAAACAACTTAAACTTCAAATTAGAAATGCTTTAAGTGTGTTAAATCAAAGAGAAGCTATGGTTGCTCAACTTTACTACGTGGAAGAGTTTAATATATATGAAATAGCTGATATTCTGGGCATTAGTACCGGTAGAATTTCTCAGATAAAAAAAACAATTGTAGAAAAATTAAGGGATGAAATTGGTGCCTAAAGATTCTGAATGGAAAAAAATCCACAAAATTATTTTAAATATTAATTCTGCTGAAGCAAATTTAAGTGATTTTTTGAATATTAGTTTGGATTGTGGTTTTGAAAATATAGCTAAAGGTAGATGTCACCTTAAAATTTTTAAAAAAAACAAAAGTGAAAAAGACACATTGTTTGTTTATACTGATAAAGCATTAATGATTGTTGATTTATACTATCACAAAAACAAGATTGATGAATTAATTGAAATATTCTCCAAAAAGAGGATAGGCTCAAAAAAAATTAAAGTCATTCTTGAGATTTCTGGAAGTTTAATGATTAATAATAATGGTTATTTATATATCAAAGATAATTTAAAAATTCCAGTTAAGTCAATAAGTTGGATAGTGCCACTTATTTAAATTATAATAGCCTTTTTGTGACTTCTATTTCAGATTGAAGAATCTTTGAACATCCATTAAATGCATGTTGAGTTCTTAACATTGTAACTAATTCATCAGTTATATCAGTGTTTGATTTCTCTAAAAAACCTGGTTGTAATCTACCCATGACGCCTGCTTTAGGCGCTGCATAATTGGGTTCACCACTTTCTGGTGTTTCTTGAAACTTTGCATTCCCAATATTTTTTAACCCATGTTCGTTAACAAAGTCTGCTAGAATAACTTGGCCAACAGCTTTGACTTGATCAAGTCCATAAGTTACTTCAACTACACCGTCTTGATTAACTTTAATTTCAGATACGATTAACTCACCACTTTCTGAGGGTAACGTAAGAGGAGCATTAATTGCTGTTTGTCCTACACCCATTAAAGGTAATCCTTCAGAATTAACAATATTTCCTAATCTATCCAACTGAAATGAACCATCTCTAGTATACTTAAATTCTACTTCAGCATCTGCGAGATCTCTATCTATTGGATTTCCCAAAACAAAAAAACCTTCACCCATTATAGCAAGATCTAAACTTCCATTTGTTTGTTGAAAGGATCCTTGTGAAAAATTCTGTCTTGGTTTGATGGTTTTTACACCCATACCTCTAGCAACTTCAGTTGAATTGTTGTGATGTGAATGATACATATCTTCAAATTGAGCTTCACTTCTTTTGAAACCATTTGTGGAAGCATTGGCAATGTTATTTGAAATAACTCCCATGTCCCTTGTAGTTGCATCTATTCCTGTTCTAATAATAGAAAACATAATAAGTTTGACAGCAATTTATATGCCAAAGAATGTGTTGAATTTTTTATTGGTAAATTTTCTAAATTATTTGTGTTTATAAAAAATACTTTCAATTACTTCTGAAGAGGGAAAGTGACCAAATTTAGAAATTAATTCATAATCTAATACTATTTTTTTCTTGATTGATAATCAGCAATTAATATGCCATTTTCAGTTGTTGGTTATAAATTTTAATTGTATAGTTTTCTAGGGCGGTTAGCTCAGTTGGGAGAGCAATTGCTCGACACGCAATAGGTCGCAGGTTCGATCCCTGTACCGCCCACCAGACAAAATGAAAAGAAGAAAATTTTTAAATAGAACTATTAAATCATCAATAATTGGAGGAGCAGTTGCTGCAAACCTTTTTTTTCCAAATATTGTTAGTTCCAAAGCAAAAAAGCATAGTTGGGTTGCTGTTTCTGCATTTGATAAGGCAGGCATATTGGGCAGGGCCTTTTCAAAACTTTGCGATGAAATAACTAGAATATCGAATGGAGAGCTAAATATAAAACTATTTCATGCGAATGAACTTGTTAGTGCATTTGAGTCTTTTGATGTTGTGCAAAGTGGAACTTGTCAAATGGGATTTGGCTCTCCTTATTATTGGACAGGGAAATCTCCTGCAATAGCTTTTTTATCTGGCATCCCTTTTGGTTTAAACCAACAAGAAATGAATGCATGGTTTTATCATGGTGGAGGAATGCGTTTGGCAGATGAGGTTTATAACAATTTAAATTTAAAATTTTTCCCTGCAGGGAATACAGGAAATCAAATGGGAGGGTGGTTTAATAAAATCATAAAAAATGTAACTCATTTTAAAGGACTAAAATTTAGGATGCCTGGTTTGGGTGGAGAAGTTTTAAAAAGTTATGGTACCAATGTTGTTTTACTTCCAGGACCTGATGTTGTTCCAGCTATTACTTCGGGAACAATTGATGGCACGGAATGGATTGGTCCAGCTGCAGATCTAGGTAAAGGGTTGCATAAAGTTTGTTCATATTATTATTATCCTGGTTGGCATGAACCAGGAACTTGTCTTGAAGCATTTATTAATTTTCAATATTGGGAAAAACTAAGTAATGATTTAAAAAGGCTTGTTGAAATCAGTTGTGCAAAATCTAACTCTTATATTGCCTCAGAGTTTTATGCTAGGAATAGTTTTGCAGTAAAAAAACTTAAAGATGAGTACAAAGTAAGTTTTATGAGATATCAAAATAGGACTCTAAAATTATTAAAAAGAAGGTCGGATGAAGTAGTTTCCGATATAGCTTCAAAAGATAATTTAGCAAATAAAATTTTTGAAAATATTATTGCTTTTAGAAAGTTGGCAATTTTTTGGTCCCATTACTCTGAAGCAGATTATTTAAATGCAAGAAATCTTGATCAAAGTTGATTTGGAAGCCAAGTAATAATTGAAGGAAATTTAAAGAGAATTATAAGCAAAATAAGTTGTAAAATTATAAATGGAATAACTCCTTGATATATATCCGAGGTTTTTATTTTTTTGGGAGCTACACCTCTAAGATAAAATAAAGCAAAACCAAATGGTGGAGTTAGAAAGCTTGTTTGTAAATTTATGGCAAACATTAATGCTAGCCAAATAGGATCAAACCCCATGGCAATTAATGATGGTCCTACTATAGCCACCATAACAAAAACTATTTGGAAAAAGTCCAAAAAGAATCCTAAAAAAAAAATAGTTACCATTACTGCTAAAAATGAATTAAAAGCTCCACCTGGAATTTTAGTTAGAAGTTCTTCTACAATTAAATCACCTCCAAAACCTCGAAACACTAATGAGAATAATGATGCACCAATAAGAATAAAGAAGACCATTGAGCTTATTCTTAGTGTTTCATCACAAACTTTGTCTAATACTTTTCTGCTAATTTTTTTTTTTAGAGCAATAAAAAATGATCCTAATGCCCCTAACGATGCAGATTCAGTTGGTGTTGCAATTCCAAAAAGAATTGAACCTAGTACAATTATAATTAATAAAATAGGTGGCAAGACAATTTTTATTATTTTATTAAGATTTATTTTTGAATTTTTAGAATTTTGAGGTATTGGAAAAATTTCAGGTCTTATTATTGAACATACAACAATCCAAAGTGAATATAAAACCACTAGAAGAAGGCCAGGTATGATTGCTCCAGCAAATAAATCAACACTGCTCACTGGGTCGGGAGCTAAATCTCCTGAGATTGCTGATGCTTGTTCATTGGCTCCTTGGAAAACATCAGCTAATAAAACTAGAACTATTGATGGAGGAATAATTTGACCTAAAGTTCCACTTGCACAAATGATTCCTGTTGATATTTTTTTGTTGTAATTCCATTTTATCATTAGAGGCAAAGATAAAATTCCCATCGTAACAACTGTTGCTCCGACTATACCAGTTGATGCTGCCATTAAAACACCAACAATTAATACGGAATAAACTAATCCACCTCTTTTCTTACCCCAGATTTTACTCATGTTTTCTAAGAGATCATTAGCAACACCAGATCTTTCTAACATTACTCCCATAAAAATAAATAAGGGCACTGCTATAAGAGTTTCATTTGTAATAATTCCAAAAATTCTATTAGGTAGTACACTGAGTAAAACAATTGGAAATAAATCAAAAAGATATCCAACAAAACCTACTATTATTGCTGTTCCTGATAATGTAAGGGCTACAGGGTATCCAGCAATTAAAAAAACTGCCAACAAAAAAAATAATAAAAATGCAAAAAACTCGTAACTTAAAATTTCTATCATTTTTTAAAAAAAATTAAGATTTTTTTTGTTAATTCTAAAAGTAGGAGAATGCCCATAAGCAATATAAAAAACTTTAAAATAAAAATGTTTGGCAAACCTCCTGTTTCTTTAGAGCTTTCATCAAGAAGAAAAGATCTAAAAAAATATTCGTATCCTTTGAAAATTAATAAGTAACAAAATGGAAAACCAAAAAGAATAGCACCAAAAAAATTAATAATTTTTTTTTTTTGATTGTTTAAGTTTCTATAAACGATATCAATTCTTACATGCCCATCTTTACTTAAAGTATAACTAATGCCAAGTAGAATAAAGCAGGCGTGAATCCAGATATACAAATCTTGTAACCATGTAAATCCAATTGAAAAAATATATCTTAAAATTACTGAAAAACTAACTAGAAGAATTAATGCTACTACAAGGTAACTCGCAAACTTTCCAAATAAATTAGTTGTTTTTTCTATTGATTTTTTTATTAACTTTATCATCACGCAATCTTAATACATTTTCTTTGATTGACAAATTTTTAGAATCATTTAGTTTCGTTAAATTAAACTGGTGTTGAAATAATGAAAGTTCTAAGATCAATTAAATCAGCAAAGCTGAGGCATAGAGATTGTAGAGTTGTTAGAAGAAAAGGAAGACTTTACGTTATTAATAAAACTGATTCTAGGTTTAAAGCTCGTCAAGGCTAGGTAATTTTCGCTATTCTTAAGTTATTAGTTGATCCTGAAACCCCAATAGGTGCACCAGCTGTTATAATTACATAATCACCTTTTCTAACAATACCTTCCTTTTTTGCTAATTTACAGGCGTTGTCAATCATTCCGGAAAAGCTTTTGGGTTCAACTGCGTGGATTGTATGTACACCCCAAATTAGAGCGAGCTGTCTAGCTGTTAATCTTTCTGGAGATAACCCAATTATAGGTACAGTTGGCCTTTCCCTTGAGGCTCTTTTTGCTGTTCCACCTGAGCGAGTGTAGGTAAATATAGCTTTTGCAAAAACAGTATTAACTACTTGAGAAGCTGCTGAACTAATAGCATCTGAAGTTGTTTCTTCGAGTTGCACTTTTCTACTATCTAACATTTGTCTATATGATTGATCACCTTCAACTCCCCTTATGATTCTGTCCATTATTTCTACAGACTTTATTGGAAATTTTCCTGAGGCTGTTTCAGCTGAAAGCATAATACAGTCAGCAGCATCAAATACAGCCGTGGCAACATCTGAGGCTTCAGCTCGTGTAGGGGAGGGAGAATTTATCATTGAATCTAACATTTGCGTAGCAACAACAACAGGTTTGCCAAACTCTCTGCACGATTGAACTATTCTTTTTTGTATTATTGGAACTTCTTCCGGAGGCATTTCGACACCAAGGTCGCCTCTAGCTACCATTGCAGCATCGCAATGCTTTAAAATTTCATCCATTCTTTTTATGGCTAGAGGCTTTTCAAACTTTGCCATTATTCCAGTTTGCTCACCTACAAGTTTTTTTAAATAGATTAAATCTTGAGCCTTTTGAACAAAAGACAGGGCTACATAATCCAAACCTAAACTAAGACATAATTCTAAATCATGTAAGTCTTTTTTGGTTAATGATGATAATTTGATAAAAGTTTCTGGTACATTTACTCCCTTTTTGTTCGAAATTATTTCCCCATTTACAACTTCAGTAATTATCTTATCGGTAAAAACTTTGGTGACATTCAAAATTATTTTTCCATCATCTATTAATATTTGGGAATTACGTTTTACTGATTTAAAAATTTCAGGATGTGGGAGTTGAACTCTTTTTTCATCTCCAAGTTTTGGATTTAAGTCGAGTGTAAATTTTTGATTTTTCTTTAATTTTATAAACGATTTTTTAAAATCACCAATTCTAAGTTTTGGGCCTTGTAAATCACCAAGTATTGCAATAGGTCTTCCCAATCTTTTTTCATATTGTCGAATATGAAAAATTCTTTTTCTATGATCTTCATGAGTACCATGACTAAAGTTTAATCTAAAAATATCAGCTCCAGCTTGAAATAATGAGTGAATTTTTGAAGGAGAAGAAGAAGAAGGTCCTAGCGTAGCAATAATTTTTGTGTTTCTATTTCTCAACATTTTATTTTATTAATATTATTATAAAAAAAAAATAAAAATTTGGTAATTAAAAAAAAATGAAACAAGTTTTTAAATCTAATGAATTCGACAGAATAAAAAAACATAAGAATCATATTATTTTTATATGTGATCACGCATCAAACCATATCCCAAAAAATTTCTTTAATCTTGGTCTAACAAAAAAAGATATTGTATCTCATATTGCATGGGATATAGGAGCAAAGAATCTTACTATTTATTTAGCTGAAAAATTAAAACAATCTTATTTTCTTTCTGACTTTTCTAGATTGTTAATTGATCCTAATAGAAAATTAAACTCCAAGGATCTAATAGTTAAAAACTCATTTAATGTGCACATATCTGGAAATGCTAGAATCAATAATTCTTTAAAGAAAAAAAGAATTGAAACTTTCTATAAACCATACCATTGCAATTTATGGAAATTAATTTAAAAAAAAAAAAAAAACTTATAGAACCGTTAAACTTATTTCTATTCATAGTTTTACAAAAAAGTCTGAGATAATTGATAGAGGAACTGAAATTGGTTTATTGTGGAACAGAAATATGAATTTATTTCTGCCTATTTTTAAAATTTTAAAAAAAAAAAACATTAATACGGGAAATAACTTACCGTATTCCGGCTTTTTTTACAATTATACTTTGGATAAACATTCTAAAGGTGGTCATTTAGATAATTTATCTGTAGAATTTAGAAACGATTTGATTTGTTCAAAAAAAGGTATTAAAAAATGGGGTATGTTCTTTTTAAATATTTTTAATGAATTTTTAAATGATTGATAAAGAAAAGAAACAGATACTTGAAGCCGCTACATTCCGTCGTTTAGTAGAACACTTGCAAAAAAATACAGAATTACAAAATATTGATTTAATGAATTTAGCAAATTTCTGTCGTAATTGTATATCAAAGTG
>CAYYMX010000029.1:0-4259 GCA_964473045.1 uncultured Alphaproteobacteria bacterium
CCAGTCTAACCTTTCTTATTTCATTAACCGATATTTCTTTTATAATCTTTTTATTTTGAACTGGATCATAACCACTTTTTCCCAAAGGATGACATTTGATCAATCTTTTAAAGGTCAAATATAACCCTTTTAAAAAACCAAACTTTTTTATAGACTCGATTGAATATTCAGAGCAAGTAGGTTGGAATCGACAATTCACACCAATTAAAGGAGAAATAAAATATTGATAAAATTTTAAAAAAATTATTAAAAAACAACTTGGTAGATTACTTTTTTTTAATTCTTTTCCAAGTTGTCCCATTTTCCGTATCCTCTAATTCGATATCCAAATCTTTTAATTTTTCTCTTATTTGATCAGCTTTTAAAAAATCTCTTTCATTCCTAGCAATTTCTCTTTCTTTTATCATTTCATTAATTAATTTTTTATCTAATCCATCAAGGCTACTATTAAATTTTTTACTACTGTTTATATTTTCTAAAACTATTCCAAGTGTTTTTAATGCCTTTAGAATTGCCGATTTAATTTTTTTTTTTTCAGATATTTTTTCTTTATTTATAGAATTAAACCATGCGTTTAAAATGCCCAAGGCACGTGGAGTATTCAAATCATCATAAACAGCATCTAAAAAAGTTGAAAATAACTTTTCCCCGCCTATTGAATCTTCCTTAATTTCTTTATTTTCTGAGATTATTTTAGAAAATCTTTCTAGTGTTCTTTCTGACTGGTTTAAAATATTAATTGACCAGTCAAGTGGCTGTCTATAATGAGATGAAATTAGACTAAGTCTTATCACTTCACCAGAATATTTTTTTAATAAATCATTAACTAATTGAATATTTCCAAGTGATTTTGACATTTTCTCACCACTAAATGTTACAAAACCATTGTGAAACCAATATTTGCAGAAAGTCTCAGGTTTTGAATCTAAAGAAAATGCTGAACAACTTTGAGCTATCTCATTTTCATGGTGTGGAAATGTAAGATCAACTCCACCACAGTGGATGTCAAAAGGAATCCCAAGACATTTTTGAGACATAGCACTACATTCGATATGCCAACCCGGTCGCCCAACTCCCCATGGTGAATTCCATCCTGGTTCATCTTTCTTACTTGGTTTCCATAAAATAAAATCCTGAGAATTTCTTTTGTAACTAGCTACCTCCACTCTACTACCAGCTATTTGCTCATCTTTCGAGCGCCTAGAAAGTATTCCATAAAATTTATATTTTTTAACATCAAATAAAACATTCTCATCGGCGATATAAGCACATTGGTTTTTAATTAATTTCTCAATTATTTTAATCATCTCTTGTATAAAATCTGTAGCTTTTGGCTGTATGTTTGGTTTATCAACACCAAGATTCTTCATATCTTCATTATAAATTCTATGAAATTTTTCAGTTATTTTTTTTATTGGCTCTTTAGCTTGATTCGCTGCTTCAATAATTTTATCGTCAACATCAGTAATGTTCGAAACAAAATCAACAGTTTTGTATTTAGTTTTTAAAACTTTAACCAACAGATCACAAACTACTGCCATTCTAGCATTTCCAATATGGGCAAAACTGTAGACCGTTGGACCACAAGCATAAATTCTAATTTTGTTTTGATTAATTGGTTTAAATTCAGATTTTTTTCTAGTAAGACTATTAAATAATGATATATGCATATATTTTTCTAGTTTTTTAAAGTTTTTTTATTTTTGACCTAAAATTATCATCGATTAAAAAATAAAAACCGTTTTCTTCATGAATAGAAGAGCCTGAATTATGAAAGTCTTTTATGTGTTTAACAAACCTTTCAATATCATTAATTTTATATTCTTTGTTGTTCAAATCAAAAATAACAAGTTCTTTTTTACTCATACTTTTTAAAAATATATCTGTATCTAGAGCTCTTACCATCTTTATTAGTATTATTTTCACCCATATCTAAGACAGTAACAAGTTCATAACCATTTACTCCAAAATTTACATTTAAATTGGACTGAACATCTTTATTGTTGTGATGCTCAATATTTGGATAATCTATAATTTTGTAATTAATTTTTTTAGTCATTTTGTAATATTTTATTCATTTTTTTTTCTAATTTTTTTACATAAACCTGATAATGTGTGTAAAGTTTCTCTATGAGTAAATTTATTCTTATTTAATTCTCCATCGTAAATCTCTCCAAAATCAGAAGAATAAAAAAAGTTTCCACCATAATCTAAATTAAACACATCAGTCTTTTTTTGAGTATCAATACAGGTAAATGATCTTTCTTGCTTCCGATCATACCTTATATCAAATCTCCATGAGCATTCCATAATATCACTATATCTATAAGCTACATTCTTCATAATTGTCATCTCAAGAAAGTGAGAACTTTTAGAAATATAGTAACCATCTTTTTCTTTTTTTTCTGCAATTATATCTTTAATTATGTCTTCCCTACTTCGTGACAATTTTATTTTAAAATTCATCAAACCTAAATCCTGAATTATTTCATTTCGATCTCTACCTATAAATTCAAAACCATGACTTTTTTGAGTTTGACAAAAATAAAATTCTTCACTTACTGACAGATTTGGAAAAATAACGCAAAGAATGATTTGAAAAACTAACAATTTTTTCATTGTAATAATCTTAACAAATAAAATTTACTCTCTCTACCCTTAAGAACCCAATTAGTCTTCATTAAAACTATATATTTCAAAAAATTTCAAATATAATCTAAAACTTTTTCAGGAGGCCTACAGATATGATATTTTTTGCCATCAAAAAATATAGGTCTTTGAATACATTTAGGAAATTTAAGAAGGAAATCGACAACTTTTTCCTTATTATCAAAGTCGATAAACTTATTTTCTTTAAAATCTGACTCGCTAGTTCTTATCAGAAGTTCTAAAGAATCCTTTAAACCAAAAACCAACTCTTTCATACTTTTCTTATTAATTTGGATCTTAAGATATTCAATCTTTTCAAAATTAACTTTTCTATCTTCCAGAAGTTTTAAACAATCTCTGGATTTTGAACATCTATTATTATGATATAATTTGTACATCTAATTACATCTAAACTACTTCTTATAAAATTTTCTGTAAACCTCTAAAACAAATCTTAAAATTAACGTAAATAATATTAATGTTAAAATTGGAATAACTAAAAAAATAAATGAATAGACTAAAAAAAGACCAAGGTCATTCAGTACAAAATAATCATCTGAAGTAAAAGTTACAAAAGCAAACGTTCCTGAGATAAAAATCAAAGAAAAGACTAATATTCTTAATAGTATCTCTAAATAAGAAATATCTTTTCCCAGCATAAAATTTATTAATTTGTGTTTTTTCACTTAAACTTTTCCACAATTACCAGTAATATATTTATCCACAAAAAATCGACTTATCCCCACTTTTCACATTCAGAATACTAGAAAAAAGCAGAAAAGATCCTAGTAAACCTATAATTAATCTTATTTATTTAATTTTTCTCCTGATGATTTTTTTTTAATTTTTTAAAATATTCTATAATTGGTGTATCTAAAATTGCACATCTCAATCTTTTGTTATCATTTATATATAAGCTTGCTCTATTAATTGTTATAAAAATTTTATTAACTGATCCTAATCTTTCAAGATAAACATAATTCTTATCAGTTAGATAATGAAAGTTTGTCCCCTTTTCTTGAATATTACCATTTTCAACACTAAAAATATGCTCAGAAAAAAATTGCTTGTCCAAAAATTCAAAACCATGCTTTTTTTTACCAATACTACAAACCAGTTTAAGTCCAGTTAAGTTTTTATGATGTTTTGATTTTGCATCAAAAAAGATAAAGAAACACACTAAAATCATTAAGAGTTTTTTCATACAATAAATTTTTTTAATTTAATTCAAACTTCAATAAAATAACGATCTTGAAATTCAACAATTTCTATATCTTTTTTTGATTTTATATACATTAGTTCTTTTCCGTTTATTAATTCTACTTAAATCTATAGAATAAAAAAACATGAGAAAATTGTTTTCCATAATTTTTTTTACTTTTCTTTTTACTCCTTTATTTTGTTTTAGTGAATGGTTTAGACTATTCACAATTGATGCAGGGGATTTATATTTGGAAACCAATTCGATTAAACGAGTAGGCAATAAAGTTTTTTTTTCTCAGTTAGTTAATTATCGAAAAAAACAATCAAATAGAATGCTATCATTTAAGATAAATTCTGAAATAGATTGCTCTAACCTTAAGATAAGAGATTTAAATTACGAAACATTT
>CAYYMX010000029.1:4274-14741 GCA_964473045.1 uncultured Alphaproteobacteria bacterium
AGAAAAGATGGGTAAAGGGACTAATTTTTATAAAGGAAAACCAAACAAAAATTGGAAAATTTCTAAATCTGGCTCAAGTGTACATTTTCTAAATAAAATTTTATGCGATAGAGTTGTAAGGAAATAGTTTTTTGAATTTTTTTTTTACCCAAGGTTTGTGGTACTATAAATTATGACAAAAATTTACGGCAAGAATCATAGAAAACTTCAAGATACTTTTAATTCCAGAAATATGGCAGATAGACTTGAAGGATTAATTGTTAAAAAAGAGTTTGATGATGATGCTAAGGAATTTATTAAATCAAGAGATATGTTCTTTTTATCTACAATTGACCACAATAATAGACCTACTGTCTCGTATAAAGGTGGCGACCCTGGGTTTGTATCCGTAATTGACAAAACGACTTTAGCTTTTCCTAGTTACGATGGAAATGGAATGTTTTATTCTTTAGGTAATATAGAACAAAACAAAAAAGTTGGTATGCTTTTTATTTCCTTTGAAAAACCTCACCGTCTAAGAGTACACGGTGAAGCTTCAATTTCTAAAAAAGACCCCTTAATGACAAAATATAAAGAAGCGGATTTAATTGTAAGAGTAAAATTAACTGATTTTTGGCAAAATTGTCCAAGATATATCCATAAATATATTAAACAAGACCAATCTAAATATGTACCTCGAGAAAATTCTGAAACCCCTATTGCTGGATGGAAGAAAACAGACATAGTTAATGATGTTTTGCCAGCTAAGGATAAACAAAAGGTAAAAAAAGAAGATATAATTGGAATTGGCGAATGGATGGATAAAGTAAAATCGGGTGACCCCTCGGCTTAAAAAGTTTATAGAATATTTTCTTCTCGTCTCTTTTTTTTTAGTTTTTCAAGTTTTTTTTCAAACTCAATTTTCATATCAACTTCAGTAATTTCACATTTTTCACTAATTTTTTTTTTTTCCAAGTGTAAAGTTTTTCTATCTATTTTGATCGTATTATCATCTCCTTTTAATTTTATCCATACACTCCTTACATCAGTCCAATATTGCCCAATTCTTTTTTCAATCTTAAAGAGTACAGAATTTAGTTCGCGAATTTCAACTTTTTTATTCTTGAGAAAAACAATAAAAGCTGGATATGACGAATCTTTGTTACATAATATTTTTTTTCCATTCAAATCAACATTATCAAAGTCTTCTGCTCGCAGTTGAAATGAAATAATTACACAAAACACTATAAGTAAAATTTCCTTCACAATAACATCCACAGTAAAAAGAAAATAATAAAATCAAAAATTATAACTTTAATAAAATCAATCATATTTTGGAACAACTTTGATAACTCACTTCTTCATTGTATATGACATAAGTCCCCTTACTCTATCGTCCTTGTTGTAATTCTGAACTTTTTTTAATATTGTCGTTCAAATAAACTACAACTTTCGAACAATAACTTATCCACTTCATTTAATTTTAATATCATTCCTAACTAATATTATTAGCCTATTATTATCATATCCCTCTGTGAATTTATTAAAATGATCAGAATCAATAATTTTTATATATTCAAAATACTTAAACAACGATTTAAGTTCCTTGTAAAATTTTTCCTCACTATAATTTTCATCATATGTACGAATATCCTCTATTATTAAATGTCCACCAGTTTTTAAATATTTAAAACACGTTTTAACAATCTTTATCTGATCAATAAAATCGTGGCTACTATCATCTATAATAATATCAAATTCAATTCCTTGTTTTTTTAATTGAGCAAACTTGTAATTCATGGTGAATTCATCTCTGACATCAAGTTTATGATAATATACTTTTTTAAGATTTTCTTTTTTTGCTTTATCAATCCAATCCTGTCTAAGTTCAAATCCATAGATATCTGCCTTTTTAAAGTATTCTCTCCATATACGTATAGAAGAATTTTCACAGACTCCAAATTCAGCTATGTTAATATTCTTTTTTTTATAATGGGCCAAAATTAAATCATAAATTGAGGTGTATGGATGTCGATGATAACGAAGGTTATACGGAGATTTATCATTAGATTCATTTTCTCCTAATTCACAAAGTTTAGATTTTGAAAAAGTAGTATCAATATATAATTTATCAATTTTTGATTTGGGATAAAATACTACTCCTCTTACAAAATCTAGAAAAGAAAAATCTTTAAGGTTAAAATCATTTATATCAATATCATAAATACTACTAAACTTTTCGAGCCACCTTTTTAATATAATTTGGATATATTTTTTTTGAATAATTTTTGTAATACCAGATCCTTTATGATTTATATTTGCAAACCTAAATATAACTATACTAATAACTTCTGTCCACTTTTCGGTTGAATGGTCATTCCAAATTACTCCACGGTCACAGACTTAGCTAAATTTCTAGGTTGATCAACATCCGTTCTTTTTTTAACAGCAACAAAATAAGCTATCAATTGAACCGGAATAGAATATAGAATTGGCTGAACAAATTCATTTACATCTGGTAGAACAATTTTCTTTACAGATTTATCGTCAACTTCTTTATTGCCAGATTGATCAGTAATAAGTATCACTTTTCCTCCCCTAGCTAAAATTTCTTGCATATTTGAAATGTTTTTCTCAAACAAAAAATCCTTTGGTGCAATAATAATAACTGGAACCTTGTCATCTACAAGTGCAATAGGACCATGTTTCATTTCACCTGATGCATAACCTTCGGCATGAATATAAGATATTTCCTTTAATTTTAATGCCCCTTCCATCGCAATTGGAAATAATGCACCTCTACCCAAAAATAAAACACTTTTAGAATTAACAATCTTATTTCCAATCTTTTTTATCAAATCACTTAATTCTAGAGCCTGAGACATATTTGATGGAACCTCTAACAAACTATTAGTTAATTCCGTTTCTATTTTTTTTGTTAACATTTTTTTCTCTCTTGCCATTACCAAACATAGTGTTGCCAAAATAACAAGTTGGGATGAAAAGGCCTTGGTTGAAGCTACACCAATCTCAGGACCAGCTGCAATCGATAAAACACTATCAGATTCTCTTGCAATACTACTCTCTGCAACATTTACAACGCTAAGAATCTTACTTTTATTACTCTTAGCAAATTTCAATGCAGCTAGAGTATCAGCTGTTTCACCAGATTGAGAAATAAAAACCGAAAGGACACCATTTTCTTTGACGTAAGTTTTATATCTAAATTCTGAAGCCAGATAGGCAAATGAACTTATACCGGTATATTTTTCAAACCAGTATGTTGCTATTTGGCAGGCATAAAAAGACGTTCCACAAGCAACCAAATTAACTCTAGAGATAGAATTCCAATTTATATTTATTTTGGGAATACTAATTTTTTTTTGGATTGGATCCAAAAATCTTAATAAAGAGTCACCTATAATATGTGGCTGCTCATAAATTTCCTTTTGCATATAATGATTAAAATTTCCTTTGCCAACATTCGAACCAGTATGAGAAGAAATAGTTATTTCTCTTTTTACATTTTTAAAGTTTTGATCAAATATTTTATACGAATCTTCTTCTACAAATACACTATCTCCTTCCTCTAAAAAACATATCTTTTGAGTAAATGGTGCAAGTGCAACAGAATCTGAGCCTAGAAAAGTTGCATTCGAATCAATTCCAACAGCTAATGGGCTTCCTCTTCTAGAGCCGACAAGTAAATTGAAATTTTTAAAAATAATTGCTATTGCAAATGCTCCTTCAAGTAAGCTCAATGTTTTTTTTACAGCTATCTCTGGATTGCATCCTTTTTTCAATTCATCACTTAGAAGATGAACTATAACTTCACTATCTGTTTCTGATGAAAATTTATATCCCTTAGAAATTAATTTTTTTTTGAGCTGTGAAAAGTTTTCTATTATCCCGTTATGGACAATTGAAACACTTTCTGTAGTGTGTGGATGAGCATTCTGTGTTGAAGGAACACCATGAGTAGCCCATCTCGTATGACCTATGCCAATCTTACCATCAAAATTGTTTTTACTGATTTTCTCTTGTAAATTTTTTAATTTACCCTTGGCTCTAATAGTTTTAATAGAATTATTATTAGAAACCGCTATCCCTGAAGAGTCATACCCTCTGTATTCTAGTTTTGTTAATCCATTCAGGATGGACTTAACAACCGGAAAATTTCCTAGAACTCCAAAAATACCGCACATATCTACTTATTTTTTTTTTTTACAAGTTCAGATCTTCTATAAACGGTTAAATTATTTGAAATATCTTTATTTACAACCGTCCCTGCACCAATAATTGAATTTTTTTCCACTTTTAATGGTGCAATTAATGAGGAGTTTGAACCTACTAAACAATTTGGTCCAATAAAGGTTTTGTTTTTTCTAACACCATCAAAATTACATGTAATAGTTCCAGCTCCAATATTAGTATTTTCACCAATCATAGCATCTCCAACATAAGACAAATGTGAAATTTTAACACCATCTTTGATAGTCGATTTTTTTATTTCAACAAAATTTCCTATTTTTACATCTTTATTAATTTTTGTGTGATCTCTTATTCTAGCAAATGGTCCAATGGAACTATCATTGTATATTTCAGCATTTTCAATATGACTAAAACTTTTAATAATCACATTTTTCCCTATCGTCACTCCAGGACCAAAGAAAACATTTGGATAAATTATAGAATCAGTCCCTATTTTTGTGTCAAAACTAAAATAAATTGTTTTGGGGTCAATCAATGAGACTCCTTGGGCAAGAACCTTTCTTCTAAATATATTTTGAAATTCAAACTCAACCTTACTTAAATCAACTTTGTCATTAATTCCTAATGTTTCAACATAATTACATTCAATGTGATCAACTGAAAAATTGCTTTTTGACATAATTTCAACTATGTCTGTTAAAAAAAATTCTCTTTTTGAATTATTACTCTTAATTTTACCTAAATTTTTTTTAAGTAAATCTGTCTTAATTATCATTATTCCTGAATTACATAATTGTATTTTTTTATCATCTAAAGTTGATTCGCTAGATTCTATAATTTTTTTTAATTTACCATTTTCTATTTTAAGTTTGCCATATGAATTCTCATTAGTTCTTGGCCTCATAGATAGAATACAAAGATCCATCTTTTTCTTCTGAAAGTTCAATAAAGAGTTTTTTAAAGTTTGTTTTGAAATAAGCGGTGTATCACCATAAAGAATCAATGTAACATCAGTTTCAACAAACTTACTGATTTTTAATGCTGATTTGATAGCGTCTCCAGTTCCTAATTGCTTAGCTTGAATTGCAAAGTCAATATTTTTAAATTTTTGTTTTATATCATCTAGATATTGGTTTAATGAAGATGAAACAACTATTACAAGGTTTTTAGGAATCAAGGATTTTGCTGTTTTCAATACGTGGTATATCATCGGATAGTTTCCAACGTTATGGAAAACCTTTGGGTTTTTTGAGCCCATTCTGGTCCCTTTACCAGCAGCGAGAACAACAATTGAAAGTAACATTAAACTAAAAAACTTGAAAACAAAATTTAATTTATACTATAACCTTTTCTAATAAAGAAAAATTATTTTTATGAAAAAAATTAAATGTATTATTTTTGATTTGGACGGAACTTTAATTGATAGCGGGGCTGACCTTTTGGATTCATTAAACTATGTTCTCAAAAAACAACGTTTGCCAGAAATAAGCCAAAAAATTTTAGGTAATTTAGTTGGTGGAGGAGCAAAAGCTATGATTATTAGGGGGTACAATCATTTAAAAAAAGAAGTGATTGAAGAAGAGTTACCCAATTTAATTAAAATTTTTCTGGATTATTACTTTGAGAACTGTACAAAAAAAACATTATTATATAAGGGTGTATTTAGAACACTAAAAAAAGTTAAAGGAAAAGGCTACAAATTAGCTCTTTGCACAAACAAAAAACAGCATTTAACTGAAAAAATAACCAAAGAATTAGGAATTCATGGTTTCTTTGACTTTATTAGAGGTTCATCTTCGCATTTATCTCTTAAACCAGAAACTGATATGCTGAAATCATGTTTAGATAAGCTAAGAGTTAAACCGGAAGAATCAATAATGGTTGGAGATAGTGAAAATGATATTATCCCAGCAAATATATTAAATCTGAACTCAGTTTATGTAACTTATGGATACGGGAAACTTACAAAGAAAACAATTCCAACTTTCAGCATAGAAAAGATGAACGATTTAACAAATCTATTAAATTGCTAAATCTTAATTCTTTCATTAAAAAAAATATTTATCTCATTTAATCCTTCATATATTGTTAGCATTGCAACTATAAGAGCTAAAATTGCAATGATGTATAAATATTTTTGAAACCTTGGATCCATAGACTTTAATAATATACTAAAAAAAAAAAAATTATAAAAAGTTTTAAATTCAAAAATAACTTTTAAGCTTAAGAAATTCAAAGCTTTAAAGTTTTTTTTTTTGTATATTATCTAAAGTGAAAAAAAACTTGCAAAAAGAATCTAAGAAAATAATTAAAACTGCTGTAAATCTTTTGAAATTAGGAAAGTTAGTTTCAGTTCAAACAGAAACTGTTTATGGGGTTGCATGTGATCCAAGTAATATTAATTCTATTAAAAAGGTTTACGAATTAAAAAAAAGACCATTATACAACCCTCTTATAATCCATGTATGTTCAATGAAAATGGCAGAAGAATTAGCTCTTTTTAATTCTGATGCAAGAAGTTTGACTAAAACATTTTGGCCAGGACCTTTAACTTTAATATTACCCAAAAAAAAAAATGACAAAATTCATGACTTTGCAATTTCTGGTTT
The DNA here is from genome assembly GCA_964473045.1 of uncultured Alphaproteobacteria bacterium. Classification (GTDB taxonomy): domain Bacteria; phylum Pseudomonadota; class Alphaproteobacteria; order Methylaequorales; family Methylaequoraceae; genus CAYYMX01. Next base: position 11,075 of record CAYYMX010000029.1, read on the forward strand.
AAACACTATAGCAATAAGATTTCCAAAATCTCATATATTTCTCCAGATTCTTAAAAAGTTTAAAAAACCAATAGCAGCTCCAAGTGCCAATGAAAGTGGGTATATTTCATCTACAAATGCAAAACATGTTCAAGACTCTTTTGGAAATAGAATAGAATTGATTATAGATTCTGGTCAATCTTTTTTTGGTTTAGAATCTACTGTCATTGATATGACCAAAAAACCATACAAAATTGCTCGGCAAGGAGTAATCGATGAAAAACTAGTTCTTGAAAAGACCAAAATAAAGGTCGTTTTAGATTCAAGTGCTAAAAATCAAAAAATCATCTCACCCGGTCAAATGTTAAAACACTATTCACCACGGACACCTTTAAAAATCAATGTTCTAGATCCTCAAAAAAATGATGGATTCTTAATTTTTGGTAAATCTAATGGCTGTTCATCACATAAACCAACGCTAAACTTGTCAAAAAAAGGAGACTTGTATGAAGCTGCTTATAACCTTTTCGACTATTTAAGAAAACTTGATAAAATGGATATAAAAAGAATAGTAGTTTCACCAATTCCCAATCACGGTATTGGAAAAACTATTAATGAAAGACTACTTAGAGCAATGACAAAAAAATGATTGAAAAATTTAAAAAACTTACAAAAGGTTTAAAAAAAAAAGAATTTTCTTTCGATAAAGAAATATTAAAAAAACACTGCACTGATTGGAGAGGTGAATTTATTGGGCATTCAGATTTAATTCTCTTTCCAGAATCCGTTAAAAAACTTTCAAAAATTCTTACTTTTTGTTATGAAAAAAAAATTCCTGTCGTTCCTCAAGGTGGAAATACTGGCTTAGTTGGAGGATCCGTACCAAGAAAAAAGAAAGGAGAAGTAATAATTAATTTATCAAATCTAAAAAAAATAAGAGATATTGATTTGATCAGTAATTCTATAACTCTAGAAAGTGGCTGTATTCTCGATAATGTCAAAGACGAACTAGCTAAGTACGACTTGGAATTTCCTCTCTCAATGGGTTCGAGAGGAAACTGTCAAATTGGAGGGAATATTGCCACAAATGCTGGTGGAGTGAATGTTGTGAAATATGGCTCAATTAGACATAGTATCCTAGGTCTAGAGGCAGTTCTTTCAGATGGATCAATATATTCATCATTAAAAAATGTTAAGAAAAATAATACTGGACTTGATCTCAAACAACTTCTGATTGGGTCAGAAGGAATTTTAGGAATAATCACAGCGGCTACGATTAAAGTTTTTCCTCTTCCCAAGGAAAAAGTAGTTTTATGGACATCATTTCAAAACTTCAAAAATATTCTAGATTTCTATGTTTTAATGACCAAAACATTTAATGATTTAATAACAAGTTTTGAATTTATGAATAAAGAATCTATAGAAATCTTAGAAAAAAATGAATTAAAATTAGAGAATATAAAAAAAAATAAGTGCTATTGTTTAGTTGAAATATCAAATTTTCAAAACATCAATAATTTTAATGATTTTATAGTCTCAAAAATAAATTTTAAGAATTTGAATACAAACGATTTAATTATTTCAAAGTCTGAATCAGAAAATGCAAAATTGTGGAGTTATAGAGAGTCTATACCATTAGCAGAAAGGAAAGAAAATTACGTGATTCAACATGATGTTTCAATTCCTCTAAATAAAATTGATAGTTTTATTTCAGAAACATCAAATCAAATAAAAAAAATTGAAAAATCCTCAGTTATAATTAATTTTGGCCATCTTGGAGATAACAATTTACATTACAATATATTAATCACAAAACCAGAGAAAAAAATTGACAAAAATCAAATTAAAAAAAAAATCAACAGAGTAGTTTTCGATAGTGTAAAAAGATTTTGTGGAGCAATAACTGCTGAACATGGAATTGGTCAATTAAGAAAGAATGAATTAGTAAGACATAAAAGCAAAAATGAAATTACCAAAATGAAAAAAATAAAAAAATTGTTTGATCCACAAAACATCCTAAACCCAGGAAAAGTTATTTAATCTAAAAATTTCTCATAAACTTTGTTTGATTTTTTACAAACATTAACAATATTTAGATTTAAACCAAGTAGACCAATCAGATAATAGACAAACCAAGAAGAGAAAAAATTTGCTTTTGCAACTCTTCTAGCAAATCTCCAAGATCTTGCTGTCAATCTTCTTTGAGCATACAGTTTATATTTTAGTTCTAGATCTGGATTATCTTCCAGAAAAAACTCTAATGCTTTAGAAACTCTAAAAATTTGATTGTTTTTTTTTTCTGAGATTTGACCAGGAGAAATTCTTGGTAATATTGCTATTGGATAATCTAATTTTACAAAGTTTCCTAACCTAGCCAATCTTAAAGTCATAGAGTACTCTTGACTAAACTTAATTCTCTCATCACTTCCTCCAGAATCTAAACACGCTTTTCTTCTAACTAAAAATTGCGAAGGATTAAACATTGAATTTCTCATAGCTAATTTAATTGGTTTTTTTATAATTTTTATTTCTTTTTTTTTAATTTTTTCATCAAGGTCAACAGAGAATAAATCTGCAACCTTTCTTTGTAACCCATAAGCTAAAACACAATCAGAATTCTGTTCTAAAGTTTCCATTAAAAATTGTGTAGACTGACTTAAAATAATATCATCAGCATCGAGAAATTTTATATATTTCATTTTCGCAAATTTAATACCTACATTAGTAGCATGAGCAGAACCATGATTTTGCTGCTTAATTATTCTGCAGTTTTTTAAAATTTTTGTCTCTTTTTTTAAAACTTCAAATGAATTATCTGTTGAGCCATCATCTACAAAAATAAATTCTTTGCTAAATTTTCCACTCTGCTTAAACAAAGATTTGATAATAATTTGTAAGAAAGAAGACTTGTTATAAACTGGAATTACAAAAGAAACTGAACTCATTTTATTTATGAAAAATAAGTTCTTTTGTAAAACTTACCTTGCCAAACGCTGATGCATTTGTAATTTCTGATCTTTTTTCTCTAACCACACCAACTCCATCACAAATCCACTCTTCACTAATTATTTCAACATCTAATGAACCTGAACGAGTATCGGCTATAAAACTTGTATAACCTTGACCTATTACATAGTAACAATTGAAATAAGTTTTACCACGATGATTAAATCTTTTTAGGTTTTCTTCAATATTATATTTCATTTCAAAGTTTATTTCTGGTCTAAAATTATCTAATGGTGGCTGGTTTCCTCTAGTTAAAAAAAGTTGTTCAGTTAAAATCCATTCTTTTGTATTAAAACTTAAATCAGGATAAATTTCTTTTTTCACAGGTTCAATTAATCCCTCATCATTTTTTAATATTGCAGAGATCCTAGTTACGTTATTTTCCTTATTATTTAGAAAATACTTAAAAGAATTTCCATTCGAATGCAACCTTGTAATTTCAAAACCACTCTTTGATCTTTTTGTCCGAATATTTGTAATCAGAATTCTTTTTTCAATATTCTTGCCTGTATAACTTGAACCCATATTTATCAGATAATCCCAAATCTTACCCTCTTTGAAAGGAAAAAAGTTTTCATCTCTTTTTTCACAACTTATCAAAAAAACAAAAAACAGAAAAATAGTTGATCTAATTAATAACATTTTGTGGTGCCCAGGGGAGGAATTGAACCACCGCCACAGC
>CAYYMX010000030.1:0-14656 GCA_964473045.1 uncultured Alphaproteobacteria bacterium
CAAAAAAATCTTTTTTTTTATAGTTTATAACTTTTTTTACTCCCAATTCTTTACAAAACTTTTCTTTTGTGGAATTACCAACGGTTGTGAAGATTGTTGAATTAAATAATTTAAGTATTTGAATTGAAGCAAGTCCAATTCCACTTGTACCCCCATGAATTAAAACTTTTTGATTTTTTTTTAATTCACCTCTATCAACCAAATTAGACCATGCGGTAAAAAAACATTCAGGAATAGAAGCTGCTTCATTAAAACTAATATTTTTTGGTATTAGAAAAGTTTGTTTTTGATTAGCTACACAAAATTCTGCATATCCACCTCCATCTACAAGAGCTGCGATCTTTTGATTTTTTTTAAAATTTTTTACTTTTTTTCCTATTTTTGCAACTATTCCAGATACTTCTAAGCCAAGAATTTTAGAATGTCCTGGTGGAGCTGGATAACTTCCTTCTCTTTGAATTAGATCAGGTCTATTTACACCTGCACACTTCACTTTGATTAAAATTTCATTATCTTTAGGCTCTGGTATTTTTGTTTCTATTATTTTTAGGACGTTGGGAGGCCCAGGAGAGTCAAAATGAACTGCTTTCATTAATTTATGACTTACTTTTTGAAATTTAGATTCTGGAATTTCTTTTTAAATCTGGCAACTTGACCATCAGAGTCTAAAAGTTTTGATCCGGATCCTGTCCAAGCCGGATGAGAAATTGGGTCAATGTCAAGTTTTAAAACTTCACCCTCTTTCCCATATGTTGACTTTGTCTTAAATGAAGATCCATCAGTAAGTTCAACAGTTATTGAATGATAATCTGGATGTATTTTTTTTTTCATGATTCAGGTTGATTTTATATAATTATTAAATTATTTTTGCAAGTCATTAAATTGATTTATATGGATAAAGATTTTGTCAAACTTGCACGAGATACACTTAACAATATTTTTTCAATTGTAGAAAATGATTTTCAAGATTTTGATGTTGACTTTGAAGATGAGGTTCTAAGATTTGAAAATGATGAATTAGTTTTTATTTTAAGCATTCATGGTTCTTCTTCTGAAATTTGGTTATCATCTCCTTTAAGTGGTGCACATCATTTTAAATTAAAAAATAAAAATGATATAAAAAGCTGGTTTAGTACTAGAAAAAAAGAGCTAAATCTTTACAAACTTCTTGAAAGTGAATTAAAGAGTGCAAGTGGTTAAAATTTTAAAATTTTTTAAAGTTAAGGGTTTCTATCAACTAATAATTGTTTTTACTGTTTTTGCTATTACCGGATCTCTATCAGTTATTGTAGCTAATTTTTTGGTTGATTATTTCCCTTATCAAGGATCCACATCAATTTTGTTATTTTGGACTTTAAGAATAATAATTATTTTTCCTATCTATCAATTATTATTAATAATAGTTGGGACAATTTTTGGACAGTTTAAATATTTCTGGAATTTCGAAAAAAAAATGCTTAAGAAATTGAGAATGATTAAATAATGTTATCTTGTTGTTAATTTAATTTCTATTCTTCGATTTTTCTTAAAAGCGTTTTCTGAGTTTTCGTTAATTAATGGTGAATATTCTCCAAAGCCTGCAGCAACAAGTCTGTTGGGAGGGATTTCTTTGCTAATTAGAAACTTAACAATATTTATGGCTCTAGAACTAGAAAGATGCCAATTGGAATCAAATTTTTCATTCTTAATGGGTACTTTGTCAGTATGACCATCAATTCTCAAAACCCAATCAATCTTTTTTGGAATTTTTTTTGAAATTTGTTTTAGACTGTTAGCAACTTTGACAAGTTTTTGCATTCCTATTTCTTCAAGAACATCTGAGCCTGACTGAAAAAAGAGCTCCGATGGAAAAATAAATCTGTCTCCAGAAACTTTTAAATCCTCTCTATCACCTATTGCTTCCTTAATCTTTCTGAAAAAAATTGATTGATATTCAGTTAGTTGTTGGACCTTTCCAGCTAAAGCTTGATTTAATTTTTTACCTAAGTTTTCTATTTTTATTTTATTTTTCTTATCCTTTTCTTCTACAATTTCCAAAAGTTTTGTTAAATCTTTTAATTTATTATTTAATTTTTTAACGTTTCTGTTTAACTCATATATTTCAAGTGAATTTTCCTCCTCTTTTTTTAATGCATTATTAAGTTCAGTGTTTTTTTCCTTGAGACTGTCAAGTAAGTCTCCTTTTTCAGTTACGAGAGTATTTTTTTCTTTTTCAGTAATCTTTAAAAGATAATCATTTTTAGAAATTTCTTTTTCTAATTCAGATTTTTGATTTTTTAGAGTGCCAATTTGTTTGGAGAGCTTAGAGTTTTTTTCTTCCAAATCATTTTTTTCACTTGTCACTAAATTTAATTGACCAATTAAACTACTTATTTGAGTATCAAGGTTTGAAATTTCTCCACGTTTGACCTCCAATTGGTCATTAAAGTATATTTGAGTGATTGTTGATATTAAAACTGTAAAGATTGTGACTATTAGAAGGGTGCCTAATATATCAACAAATCCAGGCCATATATTTATTTCGTAAATATTTTTTCTGGTTAACCTCATTACTTTTTACTGATATTGGCAATAGTTTTAGATAAAACTTTGATTTCTTCTTTGAGGTCTTTACTAAGACTTGCGTTTTCTCTAAGAAACTGGTTGATTTCAGAAATTGATCTTGAAATTAATTCTTGATTTATATTTTGTTTTTCAATCACAGAAGTAGATTTTTGAAGATTCTCTGTCGTAACTTCTATAAGTGATTCTATATAAGCTGGGGCTAAATCTTTTTTTTCATTACTATCCATTGTTAAAAGTGAAAACTTAGTAAATTCAGTCAGTTTTTCTTCAACTGTATTAAAAAATCTATTTTGTGCTTGATTTGATTGCAAGTCTAAGAAGCCAAGAATAAGAGATCCACCTAGTCCAAAAAGAGAGGAGCTAAATGCTGTTCCCATTCCACTAAGCGGATCCTCTAAACCTTGCTTAAGTACCTTGAAAAGTTTTTGAGTGTTTTCTGAAAAATCAAGACTGTTAACAGTAGAACCAACAGAGTTTATTGTTTCAAGAAGTCCCCAGAAGGTTCCAAGTAATCCTAAAAAAATAGTTAAACCTATCATGTATCTTGAGATTTCTCTACTTTCTACTATTCTACCTTCTAAACTTTCCATAATTGTTCTCATAGATGAATCTGAAAAAATCAACTTGCCTGAATGTTTTTTTAAAAAATTGTCTAAATATTTTAATAGAGTAGGTGATTGAACACTTCTTTTTATTGTTTGTTTGTTTTGTGTAAGATTGTTCAGCCAATTGATCTCACTTTTTAAAATGAAGATTTGTCTAAGAGTGTATATGATTCCAAAAAATAAGACCGAGATTATGATTGCGTTTAAAGTTGTATTTGTTAGAAAGAAAAGCTTTAATTTGTCAAAATGAAAAAACAAAATTGATGATATTAAAACTAAGAAAAAACAAATTCTTAAAATATATCTATTTATTACTTTCATTTAGCTTCCTATAAAACTTAATACTACTTCATTCTTCCAATTTTTTGATACATTTTTTTCTTTAATTTGAATACTTATTCTATTATGGGAAATTCCTTGATTTATTAAGAATGATCTAACATGTAACGTTCTAGTTTTGAGAATTTTTTGATATTTTTCAAAATCATCTTCCTTTTTTGAAATTGATGTTTTTATTATAATCTTGATTGGCTTTTCTTTAATTATTTTAATAAATTCTCTCAATTTTTTCTTTTGTTTTATTCCTAACTGAAGATTATTTTCTTTAAAATAAAACATTTCATGTTTTTCATTTATTTTCTGCTCTTTTAGCTCTACTATGGAAGTTGGACTTTTGAGAGCTGTAATTAAATCATTACCTTTTCTTTCTTCAGAATTTTTCTTTACATTTTTTGAAATGTTCTTCTTTATTAATTTTTTTTTATTTTCTCCTGATTTTAAATTTTTTTCTGAATTTTTGCTGTTTTGATTTTTTTTGATATTACTTTCATCAAAAAGATATTTTGTTTTGTCTTGTAGGTTTTTATTATTTTCTTTTTGTTCGGCTTCTTTTGAATCAACAAAATAAGAAAATTTTCTTTTAGTAATTTCTTGTTTTCTTTGTCTAGCCATTTCTTCCATAAGAACCTTATCTTCTAATTTTTTTAATATTATAGATTCCCTATTATCTTTTTTATTGACTTTGTCATTTTTATTTTCTGTCAAATATTCATTTTTATCTATTACTGTTACCGTGGTTAATTCTTTTTTATTTGTAATATTTTTTTTTTTACTATTTGAAAGAAGGGTTTGTCTTAGCTCCTCTTCCTCTTTTAATTTTTTTTCGAGGACTCTCTTCTTCTCCTTCAAGAGTCTTTCATCTTCATGTTTTTTTTCTAGCCCTTTTCTTCTTCTTCTTTCTTCAAAATTTAACTTTTCTTCTGCTATCCTAATTTTTTCCAATTCCATTCTTTTTTTTTTAATTTCTTCCCTTTTTTTCTTCTCAAGAGCTATTCTTCTTTTTTCTTCTAATCTTTTCTTTTCAAGTATCTTAACCTCATGTTCTTTTCTTCTTTTTCTTTCTTCAAGTATTTTTTTTTGTTCTGCTAATTTTTGTAGTTTATCAATCTTTTTTTGTTCTTTTTTTCTTTTTTGCTTTTTTTCCCTTGTTCTTTTTTCTTCAGTAATCTTTTGTTTTTCTTTTAGTCTACGTTCTTCTTCTAATTTTTTTTCTAATTTTTTTCTTTCTTTTCCTTCAGCAAGTAATTTTTTCTTTTCAGAAAGTTTTTTCTTTTCAGTTTTAATTATTTTCTTTCTTTCTTTTTCTTTTTTTCTTCTTTCGTTAGCTATCCTTTGTTTTTCCTCAATTCTTTTTTGTTCTCCTTCATATTTTTTTAAAGCTCTCTCTTTTCTTTTCTTTTTTTCTTCATTTATACGTTCGGCTTTTCTTTCTTTTTTTCTTTTTTGTTTGTCGGCTTTACGCTGAATCTCAACTTCTTTTTTTAATTGTTTTTTTTTAATTTCTGCTTGCTTACGTTGTTTTTTTGCTTCACGATCTCTTTTTTTTTGTTCTTTCACGGCCTGACGTTCTTCTTCCTGTTTTTTTTGTTTCCAGTCTTCTTTGGCTTTACGTTGAACCTGACGTTCTTCTTTTAAGCGTTTCTTTTCATCTTTCTCAGCTTGAAGTTTTCTTTTTTTTCGTTCTTTTTCAGCTTTGCGCTGTTCTTTTAATTCTTTTTTCTTACGTTCTTGTTTAGCTTTATGTTGGGCTTTACGTTCTTTTTTTAATTCTTTTTCTTCAGCTTTTTTGGCTTCTAATTCTTTCTTTTTTCTTTTCTTTTCTTCTTTCTGGGCTTCACGTTCTCTTTTTTTTTTATCTTTTTCTGCCTTGTGTTTAGCCTCGCGTTCTTTTTTTAAGAGTTTCTTTTTATCTTTCTTAGCTTCACGTTCTCTTTTTTTTCTATTTTTTTCAGCTTGACGTTGAGCTTCATGTTCTTCTTTTAAACGTTTTTCTTCAGTTTTCTTAGTTTCTAACTCTTTTTGTTTTTGTTCCTCTTCTGCTTTGCGTTTAGTTTCTAACTCTTTTTGTTTTTGTTCCTCTTCTACCTTTCGTTTAGTTTCTAATTCTTTTTGTTTTTGTTCCTCTTCTGCCTTGCGCTTTGCCTCTAATTCTTTTTCTTTTTGCTCTTCTTCGGCTTTACGCTTTGACTCGAGTTTGTTTTTTAATTTTTTCTCCTCAGTCTCCTTCTTAGTTTTTAATGTCTCGTCTTTTTCTTTATTAGAAGTATTTGGATGGATAAGTTTTATTTTATCATTGTTCTTTCTTGTTGGTGGGGCAAGAAGTCTTTCATTATTTAAAAGCTTTTCTATAATTATTTTGTTTGATTCCTGCGAAAAAACTGATTTATTTTGTGTTAAAAAAAATAGTAAAAATATCGTGGAATATATTAGTCTAAAAAGATGTTTATTTTTCATTCTGGCTCTTCAATATTTCCGTAACAATTTTTCCAACTGATTTATTGCTGGCTATATATACTATAGAACCTTTGCAATTAATTGTATCAATAAACCCGCCAGTTTCTCCAAGTATTAAATTGCTCATTAATGTAAAGTTCTCATTTGGATTTGAAAAAATACAACAATCATACTTACCAGAACCCACATTACACAAATCCAATAAAATAGATCCTGTTTCTCTCATTACTACAGAATTTAAACTTAATATTTTTCTGATTATATTGATACTATTAGTATCGTCAACAGACTTGTTTTTCTTGTAGACTCCAACTAGCGAGTCAGAAATTTTTTTTCTTTCTGAAACTCTTATCCTTGAATCGTTCAGGTAACCTCCATGACCTTCTTGAAACTGAAAATTCTCGTCAGTCAGAGGGTCATAAATAACAATTGCTTTGACTTTATTTTCTTCTTTTAAGGCGGCACTTATACAAAAGTTTGATAATCCCCTAGAAAAGTTTAACTCATTATTGACGGTATCAATCAACCAACAATTCATTGTTTTAGCTCTTTTATGGTTTTCAAAGATTTCTAATTCTGGTCTTATTCTTTTTAAAATTGTGGAAAGTTTTGTTTGTAAAATATTTTGAGAGTTAGTTATAAATTTCTGATTATTTTTTACGGAATCTTGAAGTTTTTCAATTTCACCAAAATCTCTTAATACTGATTTTCCAATATTTCTTGTAGATTTTGACAAAATATTGAGTAAGGGAGTTATATAAGTCATGATCAATCTTTAGCTTTTTCAACATATTCTAAGTTTTCAGAATTTAAGATTACTTTATCCCCAATCTTTACGTGTTGAGGGACCAAAATTTTAATTTCATTGGTTGTTGTTGCATTTTTAAATGATGAAGATGCAGTTTGACCTTTAACTACAGCATCAGCGTCTTTAACTTCAACTTTAATTTGTTTTGGTAAATGTAAATTTATAATTTCATCACCGATAATCTCTGCTGTTAGATGCATTCCATCTTCTAATAGTTTTACTTTTTCTCCCACAATTGATTTATTAACGGAAAATTGTTCAAAGTTTTCATTGTTCATCAACATAATTTGATCATTTTCTATATATAAGAAAGTTGCTAACAATTCATTTACAGCAATTTTTTCAACATCATCTGATGTTCTCCATCTTTCATTAACTTTTGAGCCAGACTTTAGATCTCTCATTTCAACCTGAATGTATGCACCGCCCTTTCCAGGTTTAATTATGTTTGTATTCAAAACTTGTAATAGTTTGTTATTATGTCTTAGAACATGACCAACTTTAAGTAAGTTTGCATTAATTTTCATATTATTTTTCCCTTTTGTAAATTTAATTTCTTTTTAAATAATTTTGCTGATTCAATTGGCCCTTTGTCAAAATCCCATAAACTACTTATAATTGCAATATGATTGGGTCTAATTTTTTCTAAATCTAAAAGGTTTTTATGATTTATTCCTCCAATTAGAGTGAAAGGTAGAGAAATCTCATTTTTTTTTTTAATTAATTCTTCAAGAATAATTTTTTTCTTTTTTTTACTAGGTGACTTAAAAATTGGCCCAAAAGCAACATAACTAGCCCCTTCTTTTTTTGCAATGTTTGATAATTTTGTTGAATCTCCACATGAAACTCCAATGCAAAACTTTTTACCAAATACTTTTCTTGCATCACTACATTTCTTGTCTTTTTGTCCAAGATGTATGCCATCAAAGTCAAACTTTTTTGCTATTTCAAAGTCATTATTAATAATTAATTTAATTTTTTTTTTTTCACAAATCTGTTTTATTTCCTGAAAATATTTTTTCACAAAGTTTTTTCTCTTTTCTATTGATTGACTTTTAGGTCGAAATTGAAAAAAGTCGATCTTTATGATGTCAGAAATTGAATCCAGATTTGTTGGATTAAAATTGTTATTTTCATTTGGAGGTGATATCACGTAAAAATTCATGGAAAATTAATTTTTTAGTTAACCCATTTTTTTTTCAAAAAAATAATTGAAACTTTCACTAATATAGATTTTCGTTTTTTTTTTCTTAGCTATTGAAAAAATCTTTTCTGAAATTCTTTTGTCTAAAGTTTTGCTGATTGCAATATTGTCAATACCTAAGTTTATAGATGAAAGAGTTAAACCCACGTTATCAAAAGTTTCTACAATAAATATTATTTTTTTGCTTTTCAACTTTTCACTTAGACCCTTTGAATAATCAGGGCCTTGCCATAGTAAATCCTTGAATGAATGCAAAATATTGATTTTTTTTTCTTCCCAAAATTTTTTTTTTATTTCTTTAGCTTCTCGGAGATTAGAAACTGTAAAAGTCAAATTGTTATAAATATTCATTAAAAAAGTTTTAAAGCAACATCAATAAGTCTATTAGAAAACCCCCATTCATTATCATACCAAGAAAGAATTCTGCAAAACTTTTTGTTAACAACTTTTAATTCTGATAGATCTACTATAGAACTGTGAGGGTTATGGTTAAAGTCTGCAGAAACTAAAGGTAGACTAATTGTTTGGATTATATTTTTAAACTCATTTTTTTCAGCTTCTTCCAATATTAACTTTATCTCTTCTTCATTTGTATTTTTCTGAGACAAAAACTTGAAATCTATTAGGGAAACATTTGCCGTAGGAACTCGTATAGCGCTACCATCAATTTTTCCGCGCAAGTTTGGCAAGACTTCGCCAACAGCTCTGGCAGCACCGGTTGATGTTGGAATCATTGATATCAAAGAATTTCTTGCCCTTCTTAGGTCTTTGTGAAGAGTATCAATTGTATTCTGATCTCCAGTGACAGCATGAATAGTTGTCATATATCCCGACTCAATACCTAAGTTTTTATCTAATAAAAAAGCCAGTGGAGCTAAGCAATTTGTAGTACATGATCCATTGGAAATTATTTTATGGTTTGGCTTAATATCATTGTGATTAACCCCGTAAACAACAGTGAAATCAGAATTTTTTCCAGGTGCAGAAATTAGTACTTTTTTTGACCCTGCTCGAAGATGCATGTTTGCGTCTTCTTTGTTTGTGAATCTACCAGTTGATTCAATTACCAGATCAATATCTAATTTTTTCCAAGGAAGATTTGATGGGTTTGATTCTTTCAAAAAAAGTATTTTTTGGTTTTTAACTAGTAAAGAATTTTTATTATTCTTCAACTCGTAATCAATTGGTCCATGAACCGAATCAAATTTAAATAAATGAAGATTTGTTTGTAATTCTCCAAGATCATTTATAGCAATTACTTTGATGTCTTCTGAATTTTTGCCGAGAATGGATCTTAATGTTAGTCTACCAATTCTTCCAAAACCGTTTATTGCAACTTTAATTGTCATTTTGCATAATTTTATAGTTATTGATTAATGAATTATTATAATAATGTAAAGTTGTAACATAATATTTAAAGTAAATAAAATGAGTGAAGAAAAAACTCGCAGAATATTAGAAAGAATCAAGAAATTAACTAAAAAAGTTCAAAATGTAAAAAACAATGGAAATAATAATTTGAATACTGAACTTCTAGAAAAAGTTTGTAAAACTCTTGAAAAAGTAATTTTGTACTTAAAAAATAAATAAAAGCCATGCCTCTTCTAACACTTACAATTGATAAGAGCAATTACACAATTGAATGTGAGGAAGGAGAAGAAACTCTTCTTCGTGAAGCAGAAAAAATTATTAACAAAAAAATAAGTGAATTGGGAGAAACTTCAAGCCTTACAAAAACAAAAAAATTTTTGATGATTTCTCTTTTATTAGCAAGTGAGTTAAGTTCAAAACAAAAGAAAACAGAATCATCAATCCAGCTTGAAAAAATTGAGAAAGAACTGGAAATCTTAGAAGGATTAATTGGCAAGGGTTTTAATGTTAAAAAAAGAAATTAGAAAAATATACCTGAAGAAAAGACAATCTGTCATCAATCGGAAAGAAAAAGAGAAAAAAATAATAAATAAAATTAAGTCACTGGATTTAAACAAAAAACTTGTTCTTTCAGGATACTATCCGTCTGGCTCTGAGGTTGATATTTTGCCTTTGTTGAAATTTTTATTTTTAAAAAACCATTCAATTTGTCTTCCATTTATTTTGAAAACTAATTTTTATCTGATCTTTAAAGAATGGACAACTAATTGTAATTTAATTGATGGAAGATTTAAAATCATGGTTCCTGACAATGAAACTATTTTAATCCCTTCATTGCTTTTAGTGCCTTTGTTGGCATTTGACATTAAAAGAAACCGTCTTGGATATGGGGGGGGGTACTATGATAGAACCATTAAACACTTGGGGAAAAAAAAAATTTTGACTATAGGTGTGGCTTTTGATGAACAAGAAATTGAAAAAGTTCCAACAATGCAATACGATGAGAAACTTGATTTAATAGTAACTCAAACCAGGGTTATAAAATGAAAATTCTTATTTGCGGAGATATTGTTGGCAGATCTGGAAGAGATGTAGTTGAAAGAGAACTTCCTGAAATAAGAAAGAGCAAAAAGATTGATTTTGTTGTGATTAATGGTGAGAACGCTGCTAATGGCTTTGGAATTACAAGAAAAATTTGTGAAAAACTGTATTCAATTGGAGTAGATGTAATAACTTCAGGAAATCATATTTGGGATCAAAAAGAAATAAGTGAATATATAGATAATGATAAAAGACTTCTTCGACCATGCAATTATCCCGAGAACTGCCCGGGTAGCGGATATGGAGCATACAAGACAAAAAATGGAGTGATTGTTGTAGTTATTAATGTTATGTGCACGTTGTTTATGGAACCACTTAAGAGTCCATTTCATTCTGTGAATAGTATCCTTGAAGATATAAAACTTAAATATGGAAAATGTATTGTTCTTGTTGATGTTCACGGTGAATCTACTTCTGAAAAAATGGCTATGGGACATTTTCTTGATGGAAATGTTACTGCCATTTTTGGAACCCACACTCATATTCCCACTGCTGACTTGCAAGTACTGGAGAAAGGAAGTTTTTATCAAACTGATTTGGGAATGTGTGGAGACTACAATTCAGTTATTGGAATGAGAAAAGAAAACTCAATACTAAGATTTACCCATAAACACATAAAAACAAAATTAGAAACTGCAAATGGAGAAGGAACATTATGTGGTATCATTATAGAAGTTGATAATTTTACACTAACAATCAAAAATTTTGATCAGGTTATTGTAGGTGGAAAACTTAATAGAAAAAAAAATGGCAGGTCATTCGAAATTTAAAAATATAATGCACCGAAAAGGTGCTCAAGATAAGAAAAGAGCGAAACTTTTTTCTAGGTTAATAAGAGAAATATCTGTGGCTGCTAAGTTAGGTGGTGGAGATCCTGACTCAAACCCAAGGCTTAGAACAGCTGTAAATAACGCTCTTTCATCAAATATGGCAAAAGATAATATAGAAAGAGCTATTAAAAAAAATTCAAACTTGAATGACAATTCTAATTTTGAAGAAATTATTTATGAAGGTTTTGCTCCGGCTGGTGTTGCAGTAATTGTTGAATCATTGACTGATAATAGAAATAGAAGTGCTTCAGATATAAGATCAACTTTTTCTAAGTTTAATGGTAATTTAGGAATCAATGGATGTGTGAAACATAGTTTTAATAGAGTTGGAGTAATTTCCTATGCAAACGAAATTTCTTCTTTTGAAGATTTTTTTGAATTTTGTTTGTCTACAGATGTCATGGATGTAGAAGAGAACGAAAAATCATTCGATGTAATTACTAGCCTTGAAAGTTATCACAAAGTTTTAGGAACTTTAGAAAAAAAATACTCTGTTGCTAAATTTTCAAGATTTGAATGGAAACCATTAAATTTTGTTGAAGTAAGAGATGAAGATGATGCGAAAAATCTGTTTAAACTTTTAGAAAAACTTGAAGAGTTGGATGATGTTCAGAATATTGCATCAAATTTCAATGTGAGTGACTTGCTTATGGAAAAAATAATTTGATCAAATCAAAAAATATAATTCTTGGGGTTGACCCTGGATTAAATAAAACTGGATGGGGTGTTATTGAAAATTTTAATTCTTTTGATAAGCATATAGATCACGGAGTTATTTTTACTGAAAAAAAAGTTGATTTAGGTTCAAGACTAAATACTATTTATGAAAAATTGACAATGGTTGTAAAAAAGTATTGCCCAAAATATTTAGCTGTTGAAAAGATTTTTTCAAACATGAATCCAGACTCAACACTAAAATTAGGAAAGGCTAGGGGAATAATATTTTTAGTTGCATCTCAGAATGGTTTGAAAATCAATGAATATTCTCCAAATACTGTAAAAAAAAACCTAGTTGGTTATGGACATGCTGATAAAAATCAAATAATTAAAATGTTATGCAGAATTTACCCGAATCTTAATATTGATAGTGAAGATGCTGCAGATGCTTTAGCTGTAGCTATTTGTCACTCTATGCAAAAAAAATCTAAATTAAATTCAATGGTGTAAAGTTTATGATTGTAAAATTAAGAGGAAAAATAGATTTTTTTAATAATGAAGCAGTTGATATAGATGTTCATGGCATAGTTTATAGAGTCTTTATTTCTGAGAAAAACTCTAAACTTATTGGTGAGATCGGTGAATATACTGTTTTACACATTTATGAACTATTAAAGGAAGATTCAAGATTATTATTTGGTTTTAAAGATGTTTCTGAGAGAGAAATTTTTGAGGATTTATTAACAGTTCAAGGTGTAGGTGGTAAAATGGCTCTTAATGTAATGTCAAAACTAGAACTAAATGAAATTTCAGAATCCATTTTGAATAATGATTCAAAAAAGTTTACTCAAATTTCTGGGGTAGGCAACAAATTATCATTAAGAATTGTCAACGAACTTAAGGAAAAAATGAAAAAAAGGTCAATTATACAACCAGCAATTAAGACATACCAAAAAAGTGATTTGTTTGGAGATTTGGTATCTTGTCTGGAAAACCTAGGTTTTCCAAATAAGATTTCTGAAAATACTGCAGATGCAGTGTTAAATAATTATAGTGAAAAAAAATTAGAAGATTTAATTCCACTTGCTCTAAAACATTTATCTAAACCACAAACCAAAATATGAATGAAAAAAATCCAAATAGGAATATAGATCCCTCAGAAAGAAAAGAAGATAAAAGATTTAGTTTGAGGCCAAAAAAATTAATTGAATTTATAGGTCAAAGTACGATAAAATCAAATCTCGACACTTTTATAAAATCTTCAAAAAAAAGAAGCTCTCATTTAGATCACATAATTTTATATGGTCCACCTGGGTTAGGAAAAACTACATTGGCCCACATTATTTCAAGTGAAAAAAATGTTAATATTCATCCGACATCTGGCCCAGCCTTTACAAAAAAGGGTGATTTGGTTACTTTGTTAAGTAATCTTTCTTCTGGTGATATACTGTTTATTGATGAAATTCATAGACTACCCCCAATAGTAGAAGAAACATTATATCCAGCTATGGAAGATTTTAAATGTGATTATATTATTGGTTCAGGTCCATCAGCTAGAGTAATGCAAATTTCAATAGAAAACTTTACACTTATTGGCGCAACAACTAGATTGGGATTATTATCTAGGCCATTAAGAGATAGATTTGGAATTCCACTCCAATTAAGTTTTTATGAACCAAATGACATAAAAAAAGTTTTAGAACTGAACGCTCATAAATTGAAAATCTCTATTGATCAAAGAGCCTGCCTTGAAATTGCAAATAGGTCTAGAGGAACTCCAAGAATAGCAATTAGATTATTAAAAAGAATAATTGATTTTTCAGTTGTTTTGGATTCTAAATTTATAAGTTTTGATTTAGTTATTGATTCATTAAAGAAAATGAGGATTGATTTTGAGGGTTTAGATGATATGGATAGAAAATATATGCAATGTATTGCTAGAAATTATGATGGTGGACCTGTAGGTATTGAAACATTAAGTGCAGCCTTGCTTGAACAAAAAGATATAATTGAAGATGTAATAGAGCCATATTTGATGCAAAGAGGATTGGTTCAAAGGACGGCTAGGGGAAGAGTTTTATCAAAAAAAGGTTTTGAACATCTTGAAATATCTTAGAATGAAAAAAATTCATACCATAAGTTTTAACATTTATTATGAGGATACAGATTCAACAGGTTATACCTACCATACTTCCTACCTTCGGATAGCAGAAAGAGCAAGAACAGAATTGTTAAGAAATTTTTTTTCTGATTTAATAGAGAAAATTCACGAAAATTTTTTTTTTTTTGTTGTTAGGAAGATTGAAGTGGACTTCATTAAACCATCATATTTGTTTGATAAACTAAAAATAGATACTTTTTACTTGGATAATAAGTTTACATCTTTGTCACTTCAACATGACATAATTAAGAATAACGATTTGATTTGTAGAATCTTTGTTAAACTAGTTTGGATTAATGGTAAATCAAAAAAACCGTTAAGGGTACCAAGTAATTTAATTTCTAGATTTAAGTCTTTGTAAGTTGTATAAAGTTTATTATGAATGAAACCGTAGAAAAAGTTACTTTGGAAGAGTCAAGAGACTTTTCACTTTTTACTCTTTTTTTTGATGCTGATATAATAGTTAAACTTGTAATTATTATCCTTCTTCTAGCATCGGTTTGGTCCTGGGCAATTATATTTGCAAAATATAATAATCTTAGGAGTGTGCTTGACGATACA
>CAYYMX010000031.1:0-14456 GCA_964473045.1 uncultured Alphaproteobacteria bacterium
ATTTGAGAATGGAGAATTTGTATTTGCTTTTGGTAGAAAATTTAAGCAAAGTGTTGCGATAATTTATAATGCAACAGAAAAAAACTTTTCTGTTAAAAAAAAAGAATACAAAATAGAAAGAATTAATAATCTTCCTAAAAACAAAGTTGAGCCTAAAGCTAAAGAGATAAAAAAAATAAAATCTGATAAAAAAAAAATTGGATTGTCAAAACAAACCGGTGAGAAAAGAAGATTATTTGATAGCGAATTCATTCTTCCTGCAGAAGGAAGAATGTCAGGCTTTTTTGGAAGCCAAAGAATTTTAAACAATAAACCTAGAAGCCCTCATAATGGAATTGATATTGCTGCTCCAGAAGGTTCAGAAGTTTATTCACCATCATCTGGAAAAATTAAATTAGTTGAAATGAATATGTTTTTTACTGGGAATACTTTAATTATAGATCATGGATTAGGACTTATATCAATTTTTGCACATTTAAAAGAAATTAATGTTAAAAAGGGAGAATTGGTCAAAAAAGGAGAAAAAATAGGTTTGGTTGGAATGACTGGGAGAGCAACTGGACCTCACTTGCATTGGGGTGTTTATCTTAATGAAATACCAATTGATCCTATGGAATTAATTAATCACAAATTTTTTTAATATTTGGTTTTTTCTAAAAGAAAATCTAAAAATTTTTTTTCTTGTTTAAAAACAATCTCAAGATCAGCTACATTAAAGAATTTCCTTAAGTTTTCAGGTATTTTTACAAAATCTTTTCTTGTGCATACTATTTCAAGGTTGTTTTGTTTTGCACATTCTATAATAATTTTAAGATCTGAGTTTTTGAAAGAGTAATGATCAGGAAATTCTTTGAATTCTCGAACATTTAGGCCAAGTATTTTTAAAAGAAACAAAAAATTCATATTATTTCCTAAACCACAGAATGCAAAAATATTTTTATTTTTTAATTTTTTTGTGATCAATTTTTTTTCAGCATAAAAAATCTTTTTTTGTAACATTTTCTTTAAATGGACTTTGTTGAAAGAATCACCGATCATTACAACACAATCGGCTTTTTCTATAGCTGAATTAATTGGTTCTCTCAGTGGTCCGGATGGAAAAATTCTTTCATTTCCAAATAAGTAAGTTGAATCAACAACGAGAATTGAAAGATTTTTCTTTACATTTTTAGACTGATAACCATCATCCATTAGTATAATATCTGCATTTTGTTTTTGACATTCTTTTGCACCTTTCACTCTATCTCTGGAAATACATGTTAATCCATGGTAACTATGAATTATGCCTTCATCACCAATTTCTCTGTGATTATTTAATTTAGAAACTACGAGAGGCCCTTTGTTTTGTCCTTGGTATCCTCTAGTTAAAACAAAAATATTTTTGAAATTTTTTGATAGCAAATTTCTAACTTTAATGGTTATTGGCGTTTTTCCTGACCCTCCAACTACGGCATTACCAATGCAAATTACTGGTATTGAAATTATCTTCTCTTTTTTAATTTTGCAATAAACTAAGTAAGTGAAGTAGTAAATATACGATATGGGTAGAAGAAAAATACTGAGAAAACTATTTTTTTCCTCCCAAAACCTAGGAGCTTTAAAAATCATTATTTAATAAGGCATCTATTTTTTTTAAGATTTTTTGAGATTTTTTTTTTTCATTTTCACACATTTTTTTAAAATTATTAATTACAGAAACCATAATTTTTTGATTTTCTAAGAGTAAAGAAATCTTTTTTTCTAATGCATTAGAATCTTTTACCATAAAACCAGCATTATTTTTCAAAATATTTTTAGAAATATCTTTAAAATTTTCCATATGTGGACCAAAGATTAAAGCACAATTGAAATGTGATGTTTCAATGGGATTGTGTCCACCTTTTGAAACAAAGGAACCTCCAATCAATGCTATATGAGACAATTTAAAAAAAAGTCCAAGTTCTCCAAAAGTATCTACAAGATAAAAATTTTTGTTATCTATATTATCTTTTTTAACAGATCTAACAGCAAAAGTTACTTTTTGTCTTACAATGTTTTTTTGGATAACTTTGGATTTGTTTATATGCCTTGGAATAATAACAAAGAAAAGATTTTTATATTTTTTCATTAGTTTTTTAGCACTACTAATAAAAAGTATATCTTCAGTTTCATGACAGCTAAAAAGGGTTATAATTTTTTTTGTTTTAAGTTTGTTATTAAGAATAAGATATTGTTTTTGATCGAAATCTAATTTTTGTGACAAGAATTTTAAATTACTTTGAGTGGTAACATTCTTAGCTCCAAGTTTAGAAAATCTTTTTTTGGAATTTAAGTCTTGAGGTATGCATAAATCAATGGAGTTAAAGATTTCTTTGGAAAAAAAACTAGTTTTTTTCCATACATTAAATGAATTAATTGAAATTCTAGCATTCAAAATAGCAAACTTGATATTTTTTTCTTTGAGTGAATAGATTATATTTGGCCAAATTTCAGACTCTATAAAAATTGCCAAATCAGGTTTCCAGGAATTTAGAAATCTTTTGACAATAAAGTTTATGTCAAGAGGTGCGTAAAAATGAAAAAAGTTATTTTTCATTCTTGAAATTAATTTATAAGATGAGATCGTCGATGAAGTGAAAAGGATTTTAACTTTTGGATTTTTTTTAATAATTGCATTTGCAACGGTAATGGCTGATTTAGACTCTCCAATGCTTACTGCATTTATCCAAATTAATTTTCCTTCAGGTCTGGAAATTTTATATAATGCAAATTTTTCAAAAAAACTTTTCCGAGTTTCTTTTGATTTTATTAACCTTACAAAAAAAAATAATCCAATAAAAAAAAGAAGAAAGTTTGAGAAAATTCGATAAATTACAATAAACATTATTTAGCAAGGTTGTCTGATAAAAGTGAAACTCTATTTAATTCTTTTTCTATTACTATCAAATTCTTAGTTAGTGAATTTTTTTTGTTAAATTTAATTGGATTTCCCCAAACAGTAACAAATTTATTAAAAGGTAAAACAAAAATAAAACTATCCCAAGATTTTAATTTAAACTTAAATTTTGCTGAATAACTAAGTGGTATTATTGTTGTGTCTGTTTTTTTTAATAATGATACCAATCCTTCTTTGATTTTTTCTTTAGGTCCACGAGGTCCATCTGGTGCAATGCCAATAATATTTTGTTTTTTTATTTCCTTAATGATTTCTTTTACTGAAGAAAATTTATTTTTACGTGATGAACCTGATATTGTTTCAATACCAAGATGTGAAACAGCATTTGAGCCTATCTGTCCATCACGATGATCAGAAATAAGCATTTTAAATTTATTTTCAAAATTCCAGCAAAATGAAGCCATTAACAATCTATTATGCCAAAAACATACTATGAAACTTTTTTTTTTTTTAATTTGATTTCTAACAACAAAATCACCTTTTACGTACCACAAAGAGGTATGATAACAAACTTTAATATAACATGAGATTATCCAACCTATAAAATATTGGAGGGTTTTATGACTAAGAATCTTTTTTATCATTTTTTTTTTTTTTAAATTGTAATTCATAAAGATTTTTATATATTTCTGATTTTTTTAAAAGTTCTCTGTGGTTTCCAACGTTAATAATTTCACCATTATTAATAAGAATTATTTTGTCTACATCCATTATAGTTGAAAGTCTATGAGCAATAATCAATGATGTTTTATTAGACATTAGTTTTTTTAATGAGTCTTGAATTTTCTTCTCCGATCTCGAATCTAAAGCTGAGGTTGCCTCGTCTAGTAGGAGAAAAGGAGAGTCTTTAAGAAAAGCCCTTGCTATGGCAATTCTTTGTCTTTGTCCACCAGACAACTTTACTCCATTTTCCCCAATTAATTCATTAAAACCTTTGGGTAATTTTTTTATAAATTCATCACAATTTGCTTTTTTACAAGCTAAAATAATTTCATTATCAGTTACTTTTTTTTTTCCGTATGAAACATTGAATTTTATTGATTCATCGAATAAAACAACATCTTGGCTAACTAACGAAAAGTGATTTCTAATAAAATTAAAACTTAAATCTTTTAAATCAATATTGCCAAGAAGTATCTTTCCTTTAAGTGGATCATAAAAACGAGGTAACAAATTTAATAAAGTTGATTTTCCAGAACCTGAATAACCAACCAAAGCAACTTTTTCACCACTTGAGATTCTGAAATTAAGTTTTTTTAATGTAAAATTTTTCGAGCTATTGTATTTAAAAAAAACATTTTGAAAATCAAGATTGTATGAAGACTTTTTTGTTAGTTTGTGGTCTAAATTACTTTCTTTTTCTTTTATCTGAGGTCTTTTATCAACGATGTCAAATACTCTTTCAGCAGAAGCCATTGCTATTTGAAGAGTAGCATTTAGACTAGCCAATGATTTTACTGGTTGGTAGGCCATTATTAATGCAGTTAGAAATGAAAAGAATGTTCCAGGTGTAGTGCTGCCTGAGAGCACTTCGCTTCCACCTATAAATATAATGGATGAGATTGCTAACCCTCCTAATGTTTCCATTAAAGGTCTGGCAATGGAATTTACCTTAGTTGATTTAAAAGTGAGTTCAAATAAATTTTTAACTTCATTATTAATTTTTTCTTGCTCAAACTTTTCTGAATTAAAAGATTTAACGGTTTTAATTCCGCCAAGACTCTCTGAAAGTTTTGAAGTAAAAGTTCCAAATCCAATCTGAGTATTTTTTGAGATTTTTCTAAGTCGTTTACCTATTTTTGATATAGGTAGAATAGCTAATGGAAAAACAAATATAGCCAGAATAGCTAGTTTTGGGTTATGATAAAACATTACCCCCACTAAAAAAATAAAGGTTAATGAGTCCTTTAGAATATTAATTACTACATTGTGAACGCCTCTCGACAGTGAGCCTACATCTGCTAGAAACCTTGAGATTAAAGTTCCTGAATTTGTTGTGTTAAAGTATGATAAGTCACACCTTATAAGAGAACCAAACATTTCACTTTGTAAATCAGCAACCATTTTATAGCCAATAAAACTCATAAGAACTGACTGAAAATAAGATGCAATTCCTTTGAATATTGCGATCAAAAGTATAGCAATAGGAATGATTAGGATTAGTTGTTCATTTTTATTAATAAAAATATCATCCAGAACAGGTTGCATCATCCAAGCATTAATTGCAGTGGCTGCTGAGACTATAACCATACAAATAAGTGAAAGAAATAGCTTGGTATAGTGTTTTTTTATGTAGTCTCCAAATAATCTATCGATTAATTTTCTTGTTGAGTTATTTGCCATTTTTTTTCATCATCTGAACTCATTAGGAACTAGTTTTTTTTTTAATTTTGTAGTTAACGATATATTTGATGCAATGATGGAGTCAATTTCAAACCGATTTGAGTTATAATTGATTTTTTTTCCATTTATGTTGTTAACTTTGCCCCCAGCCTCTTCAACTATTACAGATGCTGCAGCAAAATCCCAATCGTTTTTTTTAGTAAAACTTAAGGCCACATCTATCTCACCTTTTGCTACAAGTGCTATTTTATAAGCAATTGAACCTAATGGTCTAATGTTTTTGTTTTTAATAAAATTAAATTTTAACAATTTGTTTGTTTCTGAATGACTAATTGCAAACAAGCAGTCTTCAATTTTTTTTTTATTGTTAACAAAGATTTTTTTGTCATTACAAAATGCCCCAAAATTTTTTTTTGCAAAAAAAAATTCTTTAGTTTCGGGGTTTAGAATTAAACCTATGTAAGGAATAAATTTTTTATATAATGCTAAAGAGATTGTATATTCAGGTTTGTTTTGTATAAATGATCTAGTTCCATCGATGGGATCAAGACACCAAAAATATTCAGAATTTAATCTAGATCCATCATCTGAAGATTCTTCCGAAATCCATCCAAAATCAGGGGTTTTTTTTTGAAAATAATCTTTAAGAAAATCATTTATTTTTAAGTCTGCTTCTGTAACAGGTTGATTTTTGGATTTGTATTTCACCAAAATTTTTTTTTTTTTTATTTCCAAAGCTATTTTTGCAGCTTTTCTCATTGCTTTTTCTGATAATTCCTTTAATTCAAAGTCATCAATTTTTTTTTCAATTAAATACCTCCTATAGTCATATTTTCGACAAAACATGATGGTGCATTTATACTTTGATTAAATTCTAAATCATTCAATGGAATTAGTGATGAAAAGATCTTTGATAGGTTACCTGCAATTGTTATTTCGGAAACAGGATAAGAAATTTTTCCATTTTCAACCCAAAACCCAGATGCTCCTCGACTATAGTCTCCATTGGAATAATTTATAGAACTACCCATTAAT
Organism: uncultured Alphaproteobacteria bacterium; assembly: GCA_964473045.1. Classification (GTDB taxonomy): domain Bacteria; phylum Pseudomonadota; class Alphaproteobacteria; order Methylaequorales; family Methylaequoraceae; genus CAYYMX01. Next base: position 6,314 of record CAYYMX010000031.1, read on the forward strand.
TCTGTAATTATTAATCCTTTTTTCATTGATGAAATTATTGATTTTTTATTTTGTTTACCATTTTCCATATATAGATTACTAAAGGAAGGTTTGGGCAATGATGATATACTTCTCGAGGCATGCCCAGTTGGTTCTACTTTTAGCTGTCGTGCTGTGCTAAGTGAGGTAAAAAAAAAATTAAGAACTCCATTTTTTATTAAAAATTTTTTTTCCGCAGCAATTCCTTCGCAATCAGCTATTTTGGAGCGAAGTTTACTTTTCATTCTTGGGTTATCGATAATATTTACTGTATTGCTAAAAACTTTTTTTTTTTATTTTTTTTTTTAAAAAACTTGTGCCTCTAATAATCGATGATGAATTACATGCAGAAAACAAATTATTTAACAGACTAGAAGAAACTTTCGAATCAAAAATTACGTCAGCTTTACATGTTTTTATCTTTTTTGAATTGAGTTTTTTAACAGCCTTTTTTGATAGATCTTTTCCAATCTTTTCAAAATCACCAAGATCATTAAAAAAAACTTTTGACTTGTAATCGTAATCTTTTTCCATTGATTTCTTGTTTCCAGCAACCACTGCAAGGATATACTGGCTATTTGATTTTTCAAACTCTTGATCAATTCCATTTGACCCTAGTAGCAAATATTTGTTTTTGGAGCATGATATCTCTCCCCCTTCAGAGTTTATGATTTTTTGATTTTCAAGAGCAGCGTTTTCCATTGATAAGACTAAGTCATCAAGCTTTTTTGTTGTTGGTGAATAAGAATCGTACTGAGCTAATTCTAAGTATTCTTTTGTATTCACATTATTTATCTGTTCTTTTTTAGCCAAACCACAAAATCGATCTTTGGGTACCACTTTTGCCATTTCCACAACTTTTTCAATTAAGGTATCAATATTTTTTTTTTCTGTGTTGGTAGAAGATATTATTGATTGTCTTTTTTTAATAATTACTCTTATTCCAATTTCGCTAGTCTTGGATTTTTCCGTTTTGTCAATTTTTCCTAGTCTACATGATGAACTTATTGTATCTGATTCTGAATATAGAACATCTGACTCATCACAACCTTTTTTTCCAAGTTTTTTATTAATATCGTACAGGAAATTTTTATTCATAAGATATTAATTTATATTTTAATTTGATATAATTACAACAGAAACAAAACTATTTTAAATATGAGTTATTGGGTAGTCGGTGGTGTATATAAAAACACCGAATTTAAAGAAATTGTTGAGGGTTCTAAATTGGAAAAGTTTGGACCATTTCAGAGTTATGATGATGCAAAAAAAATATGGAGCAAAGTTTCCTGGGCAAACGTTGATGATTGTAACACAAGGTTTGTAATTAGGCCTCAAAAGTAGTTTTTGTATAAAATAAATTTAGTAGACTGCTTTGACAATAAATATTTGTAAAAACGAGAAACCTTCTCATGAATTATCCAAATAACTAATTAATTTTTTAAAAATTTTTACCAAACCAGAAAATTTCTTGAACTTCTTTTGAAGAATTCTTGGCTTAAAGATAATTTTGTAAAAAAATTAATAAAGTTATGATTCCACAAATAATTACATTTGAGTCAAAAATTAATTTTAATGAAAAGTTAAATTTAAATGCCAAAAATTCAAGAAGAAAACAAGAAAAAATAATTAAACTAAAAAGGATGGAAAACTTTAGATCAACATTGTTTTTAAAAATAAAAGATAAGAAAAAAAAGAACAAGCTTAGAAGAAATATAGATAAGATATAAAATTTGGATTTTTTTTCTAACTTCAAAGATAAAGATTTGACTCCAATTTTTCTATCGTCTTTTAAATCTTGAAAACCATAAATAGTATCATATGCTACAGTTAAAAATAGACCTCCTAAATAAAGGCAGATCACACTCGGATTTAGGTAAAAGTTTTGTGTAAGATAACCAACAAGAATTCCCCAATTGAAAATTATTCCTAAAATGATTTGTGGAAAATAGGTGAATCTTTTGAACAAAGGGTAAATGATTACTAGCGGAATAATATAAAAACTAAATAAAATCACCTTGAAATCGAATTGTAAAACAATAAGCAAACCAATAAAAAGCTGAAAAAAAACAAAAATTAATGCTTCAGAAACTTTTAATTTTTCAGATGCTAAAGGTCTGTTTTTAGTTCTTTTAACTGACTTATCAATATTTTTATCAAATATGTCATTTATGCAACATCCAGCGCCTCGCATTACAAATGATCCAAAGAAAAAAAGTAATAATGTACTAATAACTTGCTCAGTCAATTGAAGTTCGTATAATACTCCCCAAAAACAAGGCCACATTAGAAGAAATGCTCCGGTTGGATAGTTATACCTTCCTAATTGTATTAGTAGTTTGACTTTATTTAATATTTTTTTTAACACATACTAATTAATAGAGATTATAACCAAAAATATATTTATGCCTAAAGTAAGACTATTCTTTCAAGAAAAAATTAAAAAATCCAAAAAAATTTTTCCTTCTTTTCATCAAATCCATTATTTAAAGAATGTAATGAGAAAAAAAGATGGAGATAAAATTTTTATTTTTGATGGGGAAGAAGAATGGTCAGCAAGCCTAAAGGTTAATAAAAAAATTTCAATTTTTCCAACAAAGTTGCTGAGAACTAAAAGTCTTGTTCAAGATATCTGGATTTGCTTTGGTTTAGTTAAATTGAAAAATATAAATACTTTAATTGAAAAGGTTACAGAAATAGGAACAAAGAAATTCTATCCTCTAGCTACCAAATTCTCTGAAAAGATTAACCTTAATTTCGATAGACTTGAAAAAATTATCATTGAATCGGTTGAACAAAGTAATGCACTTAGTGTTCCCACCTTGGAAAAAACAATAAATATTAGAGACTTTTTAAAAGATTGGGATGAAGAAAGAGTGATTGTTTTTTGTGATGAAAGAAGTGGAGGAAAAAAATTTTCAACCTTGCCTCTGGGAAAATACAAAAAATTTGCAATTTTTGTTGGTCCAGTTGGCGGGTGGTCTAATGAAGATTTAAGCTTATTTGAGAATAAGAAGAATTTTTTTAAAGTAACACTAGGTACAAATATATTAAAAGCAGACACTGCAGCAATCTATTCTTTATCTTGTCTTAAAAACTTTTTAATGTGAGTTCGATGTTAACAAAAGATTCTTTGATCTCATCATTATCCAATGGATGTAAAAAAAAAAAGTTTTGGAGAATAGGAACTGAACACGAAAAATTTGGTTTCAAAAAAAAAGATTTAAAGCCAATAGTTTATGAAGACATTGAAAAAATATTTAAATTATTGAGTAAAAAGTTTTTTTGGGAAAAAAAATATGAAAACAATTACCTTATATCTTTAAAGAAAAAAGATGCCTCTATTACATTGGAACCTGGTGGTCAAATAGAATTGTCTGGAGCACCTTTAAGTAATTTATTTGAAACTTGTAAAGAAGTTAATGAACACCATAAGGAACTAATTGATGTCTGTAAAAAATTAGAAATTGATTTTATGGGTATTGGTGTTTTACCAAAATGGACATTAAAAGATATTCCACAAATGCCAAAAAAAAGATATTCAATTATGAGATCCTACATGCCAAAAGTTGGTGTCAAAGGACTAGATATGATGCATCGAACAACAACTATTCAAGCTAATTATGATTTTTCCTCTGAAGAAGATATGAAAAAAAAATTTCGAGTTAGTCTTTCCCTTCAGCCTGCCATAATTGCATTATATGCAAATTCTCCTTTTATAAATGGAGAGATAACAAATTATTTAAGCTATAGGTCATTTATTTGGACTGAAACTGACAAAGATAGATGTGGTTTTCTTCCATTTGTTTATGATAAAAGTTTTTCTTTTGAAAGGTATGTTGATTATATTCTTGATGTCCCAATGTACTTTATCATTAGAGATAATAAATATTTAGATGTAGCTGGTTGTTCCTTCAGAAAATTTATGGAAGGTAAAGAAAAAAAGATTGGAGATGAAGTTGCTGATATTTCTGATTGGCATACGCACTTAACGACTGCATTTCCCGAGGTTAGGCTTAAATCTTATTTGGAACTTAGGGGTGCTGATGGGGGGCCTTGGTCAAGAGTTTGTGCTCTTCCTGCCTTTTGGACAGGTATTTTGTATGATGAAGAGATTTTAGACGAGGTTTGGAACTCAATTAAACACTGGAAAGTTAGTGAAATAAAAGAGTTTTATAATAATGTTAGGATATATGGACTTAATGTTTGCACTCCTGATGGAATGGCATTATCTAAGTATTTAACTGAGCTCATAAAAAAATCGTCAATCGGACTAGAAAGAAGAAAAATAATAGTAGGGAAAAAAAATGAAAAAGTATTTCTTGAACCATTAAAAAATATTTTAAATTCAGGAGAGTCACCTGCCCAAACTTGGAAAAGATTATTTCTTAGTGAATGGGATGAGAATGTTGATAACATATATAAATCAAATTATTTTAGAATTATAAAAAAAAATGAAAAAATTTAATTCGATCAATGAAATTAGAAAAGAAATAGATAAAGTGGATCAAAAAATTTTAGATTTGATTTCAAAAAGAAGAGATTTAGTAGTTGAGGTTGTGAAAGTAAAAAAAAGAGATCAAATTATAGATAAAAAAAGAATAAAAAATATACTGGAAAGATTAAAGGTTGAAGCAGAAAATAAAAAATTACCAAAAGATTTAATTAATGATCTTTGGAAATTAATGATTGGAGAATTTATTAAATTAGAAGAAAAAATCTTTGATGAAGTTCATAAAAATTAATCTTTAAAAAGACTATAGTGTTCCACCAACAGTGAGCTTTTTGATCTTTAAAGAGGGTTGACCAACTCCAACAGGAACCATTTGTCCTTCTTTTCCACAGGTGCCTATTCCATTGTCTAGCTCAAGATTGTTTGCTACCATTGAAACTTCTTTTAAAATTTCGGGTCCATTACCTATTAGTGTTGCACCTTTAAGAGGCCTGCCAATCCTTCCATTGATAATTTCATATGCTTCAGATGCGCTAAAAACAAATTTACCTGATGTGATGTCTACTTGACCACCACTAAATTGAGATGCATATATTCCTTTTTTTGTTGATTTTATTAATTCGTCGTGTTCATGGGTTCCATTGAGCATGTAAGTATTAGTCATTCTAGGCATTGGAATATGAGCATAACTTTCCCTTCTACCATTTCCTGTAGGATCTTTGTTCTTTAGTTTTGAATTATGCCTATCTTGCATAAAATTTTTTAAAATTCCATTTTCAATCAAAACTGTGTTTTGTGATGGGGTTCCTTCATCATCAATAGTTAATGATCCTCTTCTGTTTGGAATGGTTCCATCATCCACAATGGTAATTTGTTCAGAAGCAACTTTTTGACCAACAAGATTGAAAAAAGCAGAAGTTTTTTTTCTATTAAAATCCCCTTCGAGACCATGTCCAACAGCTTCATGAAGAAGGATGCCTGGCCAGCCTGGACCCAGTATTACAGTTTGTTCCCCGGGAGGAGTTTTAACTGCAGAAAATCTAGTTCTTGCTTGGTTGTAAGCTTTATCTACTGCATTTTTCCAGATGTTTTTAGAAAAAAAATCGTCAAACATATAACGCCCACCTAGACCAAATGATCCTGACTCAACTCTACCTTTTTTTTCAATTGAAATATTTACATTCATCCTAACTAGCGGTCGAGAATCATAAAAAATAGACCCATTTTTTTTAATAATTTCTATATTTTGAAAATTACCTGACAATGAAATTGAAACTTGTTTAACTAAATTATCAAGCTTACGTGCATAGTTGTTAATTTTTTTTAAAAGATTAATTTTTTTACTAATAGCTATTCTAGCTATCGGGTTTGTGTCATCGTATAAAGTTTTGTTTGTTTTTCTTGTTATTAATAGATCGTTTCTTTTGGAACTAAAACCAAAATCTTTTAAGTACTTAATTCCATCCTTCAGGGATTCTTCCGAGAGATTTGTGTTGTGGTAAAATCTCAATGCTTCACCATTCACACCTCTTAGACCAAACCCTTTATCTTGGTCGTAACTTGCATTTTTTATTTTATTGTCGTCAAAAAAAATGTCTTCAGAGAAAACCTCTTCCACGAACAACTCTCCATCATCGTAAGGTGCTAGACACTTATCAATTTGTCTAATTACAGCTTTTTCATCCCAATTTTTTCTAATTTTTTTCAAAATTTTCCCAATATCAAAAGAACTATATTATTAGATTTTACAAAACTAGTTTTTTTCATTTACTAAAATGTTATAATCTTAGACTATATTGATTACATTATTAACAAAATTTTTCAAATTCAATAAAATATATAAGGATTGTTTTTTTTTTTATCAACGCTATATTGAAGTTTTAGAATTCTAAGTTTTGGAGAGAACATGAAAAATTTGTTGTTTTGCATACTATCTTTGGTTTCATTTAGTGCATTTGGTAAGGGACAACCGACTGATTGGCAAGTTGGTTTTCAGGAAGCGGCAACTCTGCGTATGCAAGAGATAATTGATCTGCATGTTTTTGTTTTTTGGATAATTACTTTTATAAGTGTTTTTGTATTTTCTCTTATTGCTTACGCTTGCATAAAATTCAACTCAAAAGCCAATAAAACTCCTTCTAAAACTACTCATCACCCACTTTTAGAAGTTGCATGGACCTTGATTCCAGTTGTGATTCTGGTGGTTATAGCAATCCCATCTTTTAGGCTTTTATATAAACAAAATGATTTTAGTAAGATTGATATGACAATTAAAGCTACCGGTTATACGTGGTATTGGAGTTATGAATACCCCGATCATGATGGATTAACTTTTGATTCGCTCATGCTTACTGCAGAAGAGCTAAGTGAAGATCAACCTAGACTTTTAACTACAGATAATTATGTGGTAGTACCAACAAATACTAATATTAAAGTACAGATTACAGCTGATCCTGCTGGTGTTATTCATGCTTGGGCAGTTCCTGCTTTAGGCGTAAAAATGGATGCAGTTCCAGGAAGGTTGAATGAAACGTATTTTAATATTATTGAACCCGGAATTTATTATGGGCAATGTTCTGAGCTTTGCGGGCAAGGTCATGGTTTTATGCCAATTACAGTAAAAGCAGTTTCAAGTGAAGAATTTTCTTCTTGGGTTGAATCTGCGAAAGAGGAATTTGCAAAAAATAAAGATGATTTTATTGCTTTAAAATAGAAAGGAAATTTTATGTCAAGTCACGCACCTTCATTTTTTAAAAGATACTTTTTTTCAACAAACCATAAAGATATTGGCGTTCTTTATCTAGTTTTTGCTGTTTTTGGTGGTTTAGTAGGAGGCATCTTTTCCTTGTTAATTAGAATGGAGTTAGCTGACCCAGGAATACAAATTTTACCTGATGAGAATTACCAAATGTATAATGTTTGGATTACTGCTCATGGGTTATTAATGATATTTTTTATGGTAATGCCTGCCTTGGTTGGAGGTTTTGGAAATTATTTTGTTCCATTACTGATTGGTGCACCAGATATGGCTTTTCCTCGAATGAACAATCTGAGTTTCTGGTTGTTAATACCAGCACTATTACTTTTGGTTGGCTCGGCTTTCGTTGGTGATGGAGCAGGTCCAGGGTGGACCTTGTATGCCCCTCTTTCTACAACTGGTCAGCCGGGGATGTCGGTTGATATGGCTATTCTTGCAATGCATTTAGCAGGTGCCTCTTCTATTCTCGGAGCAATAAACTTTATTACTACCATCTTTAATATGAGAGCACCTGGCATGACTATACATAAGATGCCATTATTTGTTTGGTCAATCTTGATTACGGCTTTCTTATTGTTGCTTGCTTTGCCAGTTCTTGCTGGTGCAATAACTATGATGTTAACTGATAGAAACTTTGGTACTGGATTTTTTAATCCAGAACTTGGAGGAGACCCTGTTCTTTTCCAACACTTATTCTGGTTCTTTGGTCATCCGGAAGTGTATGTTTTAATTTTACCAGGTTTTGGAATTATTAGTCAGGTCATTTCAACTTTTTCTAAAAAACCAATTTTTGGTTATCTTGGAATGGCCTATGCAATGGCAGCAATTGGTGTTGTAGGCTTTGTTGTTTGGGCTCACCATATGTACACGGTTGGTATGGATGTAGATACACAAGCGTATTTTTTAGCAGCAAC
>CAYYMX010000032.1:0-13651 GCA_964473045.1 uncultured Alphaproteobacteria bacterium
AGTAAAAGCCATAAACTATAAAAAGACTTCTGTTTTTTCACTACAATTTTCTAAAAAGTATGCACCTCAAAGAATTAAAAGCTAAAAATCCGTCTGAACTTTTAAAAATTGCCGAAGATTTAAAAATCGAAAACGCTGGAACATTAATCAAACAGGATATGATATTTTCTATCCTTAAACAGATGGCAAACAACAATGAGGCAATCTTCGGTGAAGGTGTCTTGGAAATTTTGCAGGATGGGTTTGGTTTTTTAAGATCATCAGATGCTAATTACTTGCCTGGGCCAGATGATATATATGTTTCTCCTTCACAAATAAAGACTAATAGTTTAAGAACAGGGGATACGGTAGAGGGTCAGATAAGGGCCCCGAGAGAATCTGAAAGATATTTTGCTATAACAAAAATAGACAAAATAAATTTTGAAGCGGTAGAAAGCACAAAACAAAGAATCAATTTTGACAATTTAACGCCGCTTTATCCAGAAGAAAAATTGAAAATGGAAATAGAAAACCCGATGGAAAAAGATATTACACATAGAGTAATGGATCTTATTGCGCCTCTCGGCAAAGGCCAGAGAGCATTAATTGTAGCCCCTCCAAGAACGGGGAAAACAGTTATGTTGCAAAATATAGCCCACTCCATAACAACAAACCATCCAGAGGCTTACCTTATTGTGCTTTTAATTGATGAGAGGCCAGAAGAAGTGACAGATATGATACGTTCTGTAAAAGGAGAAGTGGTTTCGTCTACCTTTGATGAGCCAGCTGTTCGCCATGTAGCTGTTTCAGAAATGGTAATTTCAAAGGCTAAAAGGCTTGTAGAACATAAAAGAGATGTTGTTATTTTGCTTGATTCCATAACTAGACTTGCAAGAGCTTACAATACTCAAGTTCCAAGTTCTGGGAAGGTTTTAACAGGAGGGGTTGATGCTAATGCCTTGCAAAGACCTAAAAGATTTTTTGGAGCAGCAAGAAATATTGAAGAAGGCGGATCGTTAACAATAATTGGCACAGCTTTGGTTGATACAGGCTCAAGAATGGACGAAGTTATTTTCGAAGAATTTAAGGGTACTGGAAATTCTGAAATTATTTTAGATAGAAAATTATCAGATAAAAGGGTTTTCCCTTCAATTGATGTAACAAAATCGGGAACGAGAAAAGAAGAATTATTAGTTGAGAAAGAAGATTTATCAAAAATGTGGATTCTTAGAAAAATTCTCATGCCAATGGGTGTAACTGATTCAATGGAATTTTTGATAGATAAGATTAAAAATTCAAAGACTAATTCAGATTTTTTTGAATCTATGAATTCATAAATGAAAATTTTAAGTTGGAATGTTAATTCGGTAAGAATTAGATTAACCCAACTTCTTGAACTTATTTTATCTGAATCTCCAGATGTGATTTGTTTGCAAGAAACGAAAGTTGAAAATCAATCATTTCCATTAAAAGAGCTTAGAAAGAGGGGTTATCACATTTTTTTAAATGGAATTTCTTCTTATAATGGTGTTTGTATTTTATCTAAAGAAAATACTAAAAACTTTAAAATAGAAAATTTTTGTGGAAAAAATGATGGTAGACATATTCAAATTAAGCTAAAAGATTTGAATATTCATTCTATTTATATTCCAGCAGGTGGAGATGAACCAGATCCTAAAATCAATAAAAAGTTTGAGCACAAACTTTTATTTTTAGATGAGCTATTAAAATGGTCTATAAAAAAAAAAAAAACAAAGAACATTTTGTGTGGAGACTTTAACGTTGCCCCTTATTCTGATGATGTTTGGTCTCATAAAAGTTTAAGAAATGTTGTAAGTCACACAGAAATTGAAAGAGAAAAACTAATAAATATTTTGAAAAAAGGGAGTTGGGTTGATTCAATTAGAAAATTTATTAACCCTCCCAATAATATTTTTACTTGGTGGAGTTATAGATCCAAAGACTTCACAAAAAACAACAGAGGAAGAAGGCTAGATCATATATGGTCTTCGGACAAAGAATCAATAAAACTTAAAAATGCAAAAATATTATCTCATACAAGAAAATTAGCCAGACCATCAGACCATGTTCCCATTCTATTAGAGCTTGCACTATGATTCCGCAACTAATTTGCCAAGCGGCCTTCCGCCTAATAAATGAAAATGTAAATGAGGAACTTCTTGACCACCATAGCTTCCAACATTTGTTATGATTCTATACCCATCCTTTAATTCAAGCTTCTCTGCAATTTTACCTATTACTCTAGTTATACTAACAACTAAATTGTCACCAGCATTTTGTGAAAAATCTTTAAAGCTACAAAACCTTTCTTTTGGGATTATAAGTACGTGAACAGGTGCTTGAGGATTAATATCTTTGAACGCATAGATTAAATCATCTTCATAGATTTTTTCTGAAGGAATTTCTTTTCTTAAAACTTTAGCAAAAATATTTTCGTTATTGTAGTCTTCAATATTAATCATTTTTTTTCTGCCTTTTTTTTAGTACCTTAAAAACTTCATCAGGAGAAATCTTAGAATATTCTAGCAAAACAAGAAGATGAAAAATCAAATCTGCTGATTCTTCTAGAATCTCTTTTTTTCCCTCTGCCAAAAATGCAGAAATAGTTTCTGCAACTTCTTCACCAAGCTTATTTGCTATTTTAACTTTTCCCTTGTTAAAAAGGTTTGCTACATAAGACTCATCAGGAGATGCGGCCTTTCTTTTCTTAATAATCTCGCTTAGAACTTGAATGATATCGGAATCTTTACTCATGGCTATATTCTAGATAATTCTCACATCAATGCCATTTGATTTTAAATAATTTTTGACTTGAGAAATTTTGATTTGATTAAAATGAAATACCGATGCGGCAAGTAGAGCAGCAGCTCCTCCTTTTTTGGCCCCATCTAGAAAATGTGATAATTTTCCAACGCCCCCCGAAGCAACCACCGGAATTTTAACAGAACTAGATATTTGTTTAGTTAGTTCTATATCAAAGCCACTTTTAGTTCCATCTTTGTCCATTGATGTTAGTAGAATTTCACCAGCACCAAGCGACGAAACTTTTTTTGCCCATTTAGTTGCGTCAATTTTTGTGTCAACACGCCCACCATGCGTAAAAACATTCCATGATGTAGAGGTCTTTTTTGCATCAATAGCAACAACAATACATTGGCTGCCAAATTTTTTAGATCCTTCAAAAATTAAATCTGGATTTGAAACTGCAGAAGTATTCAATGAAATTTTATCAGCACCTGCAAGTAAAAAGTTTTTCATATCAGTTAGTGTTCTAATTCCCCCTCCAACGGTAAGTGGTACGAAGCAGTTTTTCGCTGTTTTTTCTATAACATCAAGCATAGCATTTCTTTTTTCATGAGTGGCTGTTATATCTAAAAAAGTAATTTCATCAGCGCCCTCATTGCTATAAATTTTAGCCTGCTCTGCTGGATCTCCGGCATCTTTAAGGTTAATAAAGTTTATCCCTTTAACAACTCTTCCGTTATTAACATCTAAGCATGGGATGATTCTTGTTTTGAGCAATTTATGGTTTCTCCAGAATTTCTATAGCCTGGCTAACAGAAAATTTTTTTTCATAAATTGCCCTGCCAGCTATAACCCCAACAAGGTTTTTCTTGTTTATTTTTTTTAATTTTTTTAAATCATCCAATGATGAAATTCCTCCAGAAGCTATAACATCTATGCTAGTTAAATCCAGAAGAGAAATTAACTGATCTTCACTGATTCCCTCCATTACCCCGTCTTTTTCAATGTCTGTGAAAATCAAAACAGAAATTCCAGCATCCTCATAAACCTTTACTAAATCTCTGAATGTAAATTTGCTAGTGTTCGCCCACCCTTCAATTGCTACATATCCTTTTTTGGTATCTATTCCAATGGCAATTTTACCAGGAAATTTTTTACACATTTCTTTAACTAATTTTGGATTCTTAAGAGCGATTGTTCCTAGAACTATTCTATCAATGCTATTTTTTAAAAAAAATTCAGCTGACTGAATATCCCTAATTCCACCACCAACTTGAATTTTGCATCCAACTGTCTTTTTTATTTCCAAAATAATATTTTGGTTAAAGCTTTTTCCCTTAAAAGCTCCATCTATGTCTACGATATGAATCCAAGTTGAACCCATATCATGAAAATTTATAGCTTGCTTTAAAGGGTCTGTTTCGTATTCTGTTATTTCTGTTAGCCTTCCCTTTTTAAGTCGAATGCACTTTCCATTTTTCAAATCAATTGCTGGATAAAAATTTATCATTGTCCTTCCCAATCTAAAAATGTTTCAAGAAATGCCAACCCAAAATCATGACTTTTCTCTGGGTGAAATTGTGTGCCAAGAATATTTTTTTTTGCTACCATAGCCGTTAGGTTTTGTCCATATTCACAGGACATAATTTTATTTTCTTTATCATCAAGTAAAAAATTATAACTATGGACAAAATAAGCGGAAGGTTGACTAGACTTCTTTAAATGACCAATTTTTTTTTTTAAACTTTTAATAAATCGATTGTTTTTCTCTATCTTTAAATCGTTCCATCCCATATGCGGGATTTTCAGATTAGAATTTTTAGGGTTAATTTTTTTTACCCCTCCTTTTATCCAACCTAATCCATCATGTTCTCCATTTTCAAAACCCTTTTCAGCTAACATTTGCATTCCCACACATATTCCTAGGAATGGAACCTTGTTTATTTGGACTGCTTTATCAATTGTTTCAATAAGCGAAGTTTTTTTTAAGCCATTAATACAAGACTCAAATGCACCAACACCAGGTAGTATTAGATGTGATGATCTGTTGATTTCATTCTTTGAGGCCGTAATGGTAATTTTGGTGTTTTTTTTCTTTTTCTTTTCAAGAATATAATTTAATGCATTGTAGACAGACCGTAAATTTCCTGATCCATAATCGATAATAGAAATAAAACTCATTTATTTTTTTTCCGACAAATAAATCGCGAGTGCCAAATTTGTTGATTTTGCATTTACTAGTTTTTTTGGTTTATATTGTTCATCAAGCATTTTTTGTATTTTTAGGTCTCTTCCAAAAAAGCCCCAGAACAAATTTGAACAGAAAAGAACGATAGTAAAAAAATTACCTGGGATTGTTTCTTGCGCAATAATTTGTGTTAAAAGAATAAATATTATCCAGACAATAGAGAAATCTAAAACTCTATTTGTGAGTCCCCATAAGGGACCGAATAAAAATGCATACCAGGAGAATCCAATTTGAGAAACTCGAACATCATCAGTAATGTTTGTTTTTTCAAAAATACAAAAGCATTTCACTTTAGAGAATCCCCAAGCGTTCCTTTTGTTGATGGAACCTCGTTAGATCTGAATGGATCAATAGCCACAGCCTCCCTAAGAGCCCTTGCAAGTCCTTTAAAGCATGATTCAATTATATGGTGACAATTTTCTCCATATAAGTTTTCAATGTGAAGAGTAATTCCAGCGCTTTGAGAAAATGCTTGAAACCATTCTCTAAATAATTCTGTATCCATTTCTCCAAGCTTAGGCTTGTTTAGGCTTACTTTCCAAACCAAATAAGGCCTATTTGAACAATCTACTACAACTCTGGAAAGAGTTTCATCCATTGCAGAAAGTGCTTGCCCAAACCTTTTGATTCCTTTTCTATCACCTAAAGATTTGTTTAAAGCATCACCTAGTGCCAAAGCAGTGTCTTCTGTGGTATGATGGTAATCTATATGTAAGTCACCAACAGCCTTAATCTTCAAGTTAAATAGACTATGTTTTGATAGTTGTTCAAGCATATGATCAAGAAACCCAATTCCTGTATTTATGCTACTTTTACCTTTGCCATCAATCTGTAAATCTACGGAGATATCAGTTTCTTTTGTTTTTCTACTAGTTAAATGTTTTCGCATTTTATAAATTTTATTGGATATTAACTCCAAAATATATAAATTAATATTAAATAATCAATATGGCTATAAATTACTATGGATAATAATAAAAAACAAGATCAGTGGCATGGAACGACAGTAATTTCTATCAGAAAAAAAGATGAAGTAGTCATTGCTGCTGATGGACAAGTTACACTTGGTGATACTGTGATCAAAGCAAATGCAAAGAAAGTCAGATCTTTAGCTACTGGCAAAGTTATTACTGGTTTTGCAGGAGCAACTGCTGATGCTTTTGCGCTATTTGAGCGATTAGAATCAAAGCTAGAAAAATCATCTAATAATTTAATGCGTGCCTGTGTGGAACTAGCCAAGGATTGGAGAACGGATAGGTATTTAAGAAGACTTGAGGCTATGATGCTTGTTGCTGATAAGGAAACAAGTTTAATTTTGAGTGGAACTGGAGATGTGCTTGAGCCTAAGGATGGATTAATGGGTATCGGGTCAGGAGGTAATTATGCCCTTGCCGCAGCTAGAGCCCTTTATCCTTCAAAGCTAAAGGCTGATGAAATAGCTATTAAAAGCCTTGAGATTGCTGCAGAACTATGTATTTACACTAACAGTAATATTCTTATAGAAAAAATAAAATGACTTCATTTACACCTAGAGAAATAGTTTCTGAATTGGATAGGTTTATAGTTGGTCAAAAATTTGCAAAAAGAGCTGTGGCCATAGCTTTACGCAATCGTTGGAGAAGACAGCAAATAGTAGGTTATTTAAAAGATGAAGTTCTTCCTAAAAATATTTTAATGATAGGTCCGACCGGAGTGGGTAAAACGGAAATAGCTAGAAGGCTTGCAAAACTTGCAGATGCACCTTTTATTAAAGTTGAAGCAACTAAATTTACTGAAGTAGGTTACGTTGGAAGGGATGTTGAGCAAATTATTAGAGATCTTTTAGAGGTATCTATAAATAATAATAAGGAAAGTTTAAAGAAGGAAATACAAGCAAAAGCTGAGTTAAATGCAGAAAAAAGAGTTGTTGACGCATTAGTTGGATCTTCATCAACTAACCAAACAAAGGAAAAATTCAAGCAAATGCTTAGGAATGCAGAGCTCGATGATCAAGAAATAGAAATCGAACTTCCTGCGAAGTCAGGAATGCCTTTGAAATCTATGGATATCCCTGGTATGCCTGGAGGTATGATGGGAATGATAAATATAGGTGAAATGTTTGGTAAAGGATTTGGTCAAAGAAAAGAAAAAAGAAAATTAACCGTTAAAGAATCTTATGAACATTTACTTGAAGAAGAGTCTGAAAAGCTTATTGATAATGATAATTTAATTAAAAGAGCTATTAATAATGTTGAACAAGATGGCATTGTTTTTCTCGATGAAATTGACAAAATTTGTGGAAAAAACTCTAAAGGTACTGCTGAAGTAAGTAGAGAAGGAGTCCAAAGAGATTTGTTGCCATTAATAGAAGGGTCCACTGTAAGCACTAAATACGGTACAGTTAAGACTGACCATATTTTGTTTATAGCATCTGGAGCGTTTCATGTATCCAAACCGTCTGATTTGTTACCTGAACTTCAAGGTCGCCTTCCAAATAGAGTTGAGCTATCAGCTTTATCAAAAGATGATTTTATAAGAATTTTAAAAGAACCAGAAAACAATCTCATAAAACAATATGTTGCGCTAATTGCTACAGAGGGAGTTAAATTGAAATTTTCTGAAAAAGCAATTTCAGAGATTGCACAAATTGCCACCAAAGTTAATGAAGCAATTGAAAATATTGGAGCAAGAAGATTACATACAATTTTAGAAAAAGTTTTGGAGGAAATTAGTTTTGAAGCTTCAGAAAAAAAAAACAAAGAGATCAATATAGATGAAAAATTTGTTGTTGAACAAATAGGTGATATTTATCAAGATACTGACGTTAGTAAATTTATTCTTTAATCTTCTTTAAATAAATTAATACTGCTCCATCGCCACCTTTAGTTCTTGGTGCTTTGTCAAACCAAAGAATTTTGTCTGATAATTCTATTGACTTTAGCCACTTTGGTAGATTTTCTTTTATTTTTCCTGTGCCCCTCCATCCGTCTGATACCCCGAGTCTTGCCCCTTTGCCAGTAATAATTAGAATCAGTCTGTTACAATTTTGATAGTTTTTATTTACAAATTCTATAACTTTTATTCTAGACTCTTCAATTGTATAGCCATGAAGATCTAATTTTTTCTCTATTCTTATTTTTCCTCTTTGAATTTTTTTTAAGGTATTTTTTTCTAGAGATTCTTTTTTTCTGTTGCTTTCAATTTGAATTTCAAAGTTTATTTTTGTTCCTTCATTTTTATTTTGTGAAAAATTTGTCCTCCCAACCTTTTTTTTGTGATTTTTGTTTAAATTTTTTTTATCTAGTGTATTTACAGTTTTTTTAAAATCTTCCCAATCATTATTCATTTTTTTTATTATTTGGAATTAAAATGAACAGAAGCAACTTCTTTTTTAAATTACCTGCAAACTTTTCAGCCTTTTGGCCCCTTCCTGCAAATAAGTCAACTCTGTTAGGGCCTTTTATTGCTGAGCCAGTATCTGACGAAATGGTCAACAAATTATATTTTTTATTATTTGTTTGTAGTAAAAAAGGTACTGCATATGGATAAATTTTTTTGTCAATTGCTATACTTACTTTTGGTACAAGCTCTTTTCCAAATGCTCCAATAGAATGTCCCTTAATTTTTTGATTACTTTTAAAAAAAATATATCTTTTGTTTTGGTTTAACATTTCTTTTACCTTTGTTTTATTTTTCCTGAGCCAGTCTTTTATTGTAAAAAGCGATATCTTTTCATGATCAATTATTTTATTTTTCGTCATGATCTTGCCTATGGATGTATATTTAATTTTATTGTTCCCATCATAATTTATTTTTATTCTAGTATTATCTGGCAAGATACCTATCCCAGAACCTTGGATTTGAAGGAAAAAAAAATCTACATAATCATCTGTCCACATCAAGACATCCTCAAGTTGATAGTTTTTTTCTATTTTTTCTCTTGGCATCCCCATGAATTTTTTTTTATTTTTAAGTATAGGGTACTTATAAGAACTATTTTTTTCCCATGAAACGTTTATTGTCGGTTCGTAATAGGCAGTTAGCAAACCCTTTTTGCTACTTATTTTTTTTGTTTTAAAATTATTTTTAAAAAAATTAATTATTAGTTTCTTATTAATTTTTATGTCGTTTGTTTTTTTGCATACTCTTGACCAATTTTTTTTTGTGCCAAATGATGGGTATGACTTGTGAGAAGTTATTGATGTTAGTAAATGTTTTGATGAACAAAACTTTTTAATTTCTAAAAAAAAGTTTTTGACTTGTTCATCTTCAAGATTTATGTGAGACGAGGAAATCAACTCAACATTTTCGGCCGAGACTCTTTTATAGGAGGAAACTATTAAAAACAATAGTAACCAGTATTTAAGCAGCACTTTCCTCTATTTTTTCTAAAACCCAGTCTGGATTTTTATCTTTCATATTTTTTGTGAATGTCCAAATTTCTGTAATATTTAATATTTGGTTAATGTCACCATCAATTATTTTCCCACTCGAGCTCTTAATGGTTTGCACTTGTTCCGTAATAAATTCTAACTTCATCCGTGCAAAACTACTATTGTATATTTCAGCCTTAATTAACTTTGGCAGATTAACCCCAATAAACGTAATATTCAATTTTTCTCCTTTTTTCTGCCGTTTTACAATTTGAGATTTAAATGTTTCAAACATTTTATTTGATAAAAGTCTTTTTAACTCTTCTGTTTTGCCATCTACATAATTTCCAATTATAAATTCAAATGCTTTTTTTGCCCCTTTTAAAAAATCTTCAAGCATAAACTCCTTGTCGAATTTGTAGATTTTTTTCAAAGTTTCATTGATTTTAGGGTCTTCATGCAGTGTTTTTTTCTCCAAAATATCTTTTTTTGCATGCCTTGCTTTTTTAATAGTCTCGTCAGGTGTTGATTCCTCAAATCTTTGTTTTGGGTTAGAGAATTTGTCTAAAATGTCATTTTCATTCCCTGTTTTTTTCCCAAGTACATTCCTTAGTCTTTGAATTATAAAGACAGCAATCATTGCTAGAATTAAAATATCAATGTATGGAATACCATTCATAATCAAAAACCATAAATTATTTTAAAATATAGAATGCATTAAGCATAATATGTATTATATTGCTTTTGTAGCAATAATGAAACTTTAATATGGCAAAAACAAAAAATTTAAATAATAATAATAATTTAAAATTTCTTATTAATGCACAGTATCTTAAAGATATTTCATTTGAAAATCCCAAAGCACCTGATTCTCTTAAACAATTTAATCAGAACCCGAAAATTCAAGTTGATGTTGATGTAAATACAAAGCCACTTAAAGACCATGGCTCCAATATCTATGAAGTTGATTTAGTTATAAAAGCTGAAACAAAACTTGAAGATCAAACAATGTTTATTATTGAAGGGTCTTATGGAGGTATTTTTACCATAGACAATGCCAGCGGAGATTTGCTTGAAAAAATTCTTCTTATAGAATGCCCTAAATTTTTATTTCCTTTTTTAAGATCCATTATAGCCACATGTACACGTGAAGGCGGATTTCCTCCGTTGATGATCTCCCCTGTGGATTTTGTATCTATGTATGAAAAGAAAAAAACCTCTGGTAAATAGTGATTCTAAATTTTAAATCTAGTAATTTTATAGTTTAATTTTCCTCTTTTTTGTATTAATAAGATTAATATTTTCTTTCAAAAATTCATTTTTTATTTCACTTAAGGTCATACCTTCTTTCCAATTTGATATAGCTGTTTTAAGACTTTTTTCTGATATACTCCTGAATTTTGTATTGTTTTCTTGATCCAGTTTGTTTTTTTTCCCTTTTGAGTTGCTTGTAATTGTGCTTTCTAAAATTTTTTTGAAAGTATCTATCTCCCCAAGCCCTTTTACGCGATGATATTCATCAAGTTCATTTTGCAGTCTAAGATTCTCATTTTTGAGCCTAATGTTTTCTTGCTGCTGTAATGTAAAATGTTCTTGCATTTTTTCTAGGTCACTTTCTTTCAAGATGCTTGTATTTCTTGAGAATTTTCGTAATATTTGTTCTAAATTTTCTAATATCATATCTTTGATAAGCCTTATATCTTCGTCGTAATACGTGTAGTGACTCTTATTATTTAATTTTCCGAAGCTTTTAAGGTTTGTTAAAATTTTGTTTAGCCTTTTTCGTGATAAAACATTAAAATTACAGATTTTAAAAACTTTCTTCTCGCTTTTAGACCATTCTCTTCTTGGAATGTACCTTAATTTTCCTAGAATCTTTTGGGCTTCAAAATACGATATGTTTTTTGTTTCTTTGTTCATCCTTATCTATTTAAAAAAAATCCAATTTTTTATCATTTATTTTAAAAAATACGATAAAAAAAAAATGGTGTCTTTAAATCCTCCTATAAGTTAAAGAATGATGATATTAAGGGAAATATACAGTATGTCAATCGATGTTATATATTTTGCTTGCTATTTATTCATTAATTATTGTATTTTTATGTATACAATCATTCTGTAAGCTTTCACGCTTTATATTTTGTGTTTATTCTAAATGACTTTTTTCGTGAATTTTTCTTATAGTTTTTGTTTTATGATACGAAGTGTTTTAACATAAATACCCCTATAGGTGGTTACTAAGTAATAATTAGACAAAATATAATTTAGTTCTTAAAATATAAATGTTTTAAATATCATTTATAATATGAAAAATATTGAAATAATTTTGTGGTCATTTGTTTTCTTAGATTCTATTGTTTCAGTCATTATCTCTATGTTTTTCCCTAAATGGTACCATAGGACTTTTAAAAGGTTATCTAAGCACTTTCCTGCTAGCAAAGGTTGGTGTTTATGGTACCTAGCCCTAGTCTTGTGGATTGGCTATGCTTTGTTTAGGCTTAACTAGAGCTAAAAGTTTTTGAAATGTACGAAGTTGCTGCAAATATCACACTTGTAATTCATTTCATGTTTATTCTTTTTGTAATATTTGGTGGTTTGCTCTACTTTTTTTACAAAAAGTTCATTTTTTTGCATGTCCCAGCACTTTTTTGGGGAACATATGTTGAATTGTCACATTCTATCTGCCCACTGACTTATCTCGAAAACTGGTTTTTAATGAAAGCTCAACTTATTGAATATTCCGATGGGTTTGTTGCAAAATACATTTTTCCAATTGTATACCCCTTAGATTTAACTTTAGATCTCCAGAATTACCTTGGAATTACCTTAATGGTTATAAATGTAATGATATACGGGTATATATTTAGAAATAAAATCTAAAATAAAAAAACTGAACATTTAATTCAAAGAAGTTGTTAAATTATTGTTTTCCAATATGACAAACCTAAATTATTAACCATTTCTTTGTGAAGGACCTCTTCTTCTTTTGATACCTCTATAATAGGTAACCCATCTGTTCGATATTTTCTTTCTATCATCTTGTTTTTTTTAATTTTTCTTGAGAACACAAGTTTTTTTTGTTTTCCACCTATTAATTCTATATAAACTTGTAACAATAAATAACAATCGGTCAGAGCACCGTGCTTTACTCTATCTTCTAGGCTAATATTAAACCTTCTGCAAAGTGCATTTAAATTATTCTTGCTACCAGGAAACTTCTTTTTAGCAATTTCCAAAGTACATATAGTTTTCTCGTATTGAATTAAACGGTTTTTAGTTCTTGAGAGAGCACTATTTATCATATTTAAATCAAACTGTGCATTATGAATTATTAGCGGTGAATCAGAAATAAATTCTAAAAATTCAGAGATTTCTTCATCAAAAGTGCTAAAACTTTTTAAAAAACTATTGTTAAGGCCATGAATTTGTTCAGCATGATCACTAATTATAATATCACCTGGACTGAAGTATTTATGGAACTTTACACCGCTTGGAACATCATCAACCAGCTCTAGGCATGCAACTTCAATAATTCTGTCAGATTCAAAATTTAGTCCTGAAGTTTCAGTGTCAAGAATAAGTTTTCTCACAACTCAATCAACCTTATTTTGGCATCCATTTTAGTTTATCAATTACTGGTTGTAGTTGGTCTAAACTTTTGTAATGAATTGTCATGTTCCCACTATTTCTTCTTGAATGATTACAAATTATAACTTTTAGACCAAGCAAACTGGTTAATTCCTTTTCCAATAGCTCAATATTAGGGTCACTTTTAGCAATTGTTACCCTCCCTGAACTTTTCCTTCCGTCAGTTTTCTTAATACTTGAAACAATCTTTTCAGTACTTCTTACGCTTAAATCTTTATCAATTATAGTATCAGTTAGTTCGGCAGCTTTGTCATTTGGTAGGGTTACAAGGGACCTTGCGTGACCGAAAGAGATATCACCACTTACAATATGCCTTTTAACATATGATGGTAGTGACAAAATCCTAAGTACATTAGCAATGTGACTTCTACTTTTACCTAAATGTGATGAAAGTTTCTCTTGCGTGTATTGAAACTTATTCATTAAGGTTCTATATCCATCAGCTTCCTCAACTAGATTTAAATCTGTTCTCTGCAAATTTTCAATCATAGCAACTCCCAATGAAGTTTCATCATCGAAGCTCCTTACTATTACTGGTACCTCATGTAGTTTTGCAATTTGAGATGCTCGCCACCTTCTTTCACCGGCAATAATTTCATAGCTTTTACCGCTGTTATTAAGGGGCCTGACCAAAATTGGTTGAAGTACCCCGTTTGTT
>CAYYMX010000033.1:0-13275 GCA_964473045.1 uncultured Alphaproteobacteria bacterium
AACGTGATGCTCTACCACTGAGCTATTCCCGCTTTCTAATTTAGTTAGTATGTAAATATACTTAAAAATTCAAGAATTTCAATGTTAGTGTTTTTATAAAGAACAAATTAAAAATTAATTCTTTTAATTTTAACCTTAATAGTCATATTATAAAACTTATGTTGTATAGTTTTGGAAAAAATTTTAAAGATTTACCTGATATTCTACCTTTATTCCCTTTAAAAAATGTATTGTTATTACCACGAGCAAAACTACCTCTCAATCTTTTTGAAAACCGATATTTGCATATGTTTGATTTTGCATTGAAAAACGCTAGGGCGATTGGAATGATTCAACCTTTTGAGCAATCTGCTAAGAATTCTGACCAAAAAAATCCACCTTTGTACAAAATTGGATGTGCGGGTCATATAGCAGCCTTTTCCGAAACTGATGACAATAGGTATGAAATTATTTTAAATGGTATGTGCAGGTTCAAGATTAAAAATGAGCTTAATATGCTTAACGGCTTTCGTAAAGCAAAAGTATCTTGGTCTGAATTTAAGAGAGATCTCAAAGTTTCAAGTTTTTTGAGCTCAGAAAAAAGACAGGCATTTGAAGAAGTAATCAAAAAATATCTTGAAAAAAAAGGAATTCGTGCTGACTGGGAAGCTGTTTTATCTTCTGCTGACGAACATCTAGTTAATTCTATTTCTATGGGATGTCCTTTTAATGCAAATGAAAAACAGGCCTTACTTGAAGCTAAGTCACTTGAAAAAAGAGTTGGAATTCTATGCTCTCTAATCGAAATGCAAATTAATGAGAATAAAGTGCAAACATTTAGAACATTATCTTAATGACAAAAAAATTTAACCAAAAAATTTTAGACTTTATTGTGTGTCCTAGGACTAAATCAAAGCTTTCATATGATTCAAAAAAAAATATTTTAATTTCAGAAAATAAAAAATACACTTATCCAGTCAAAAATGGTGTGCCAATTCTGTTAATAGATGATGAGCTTTCTGAGTTATGATCCCTTTATCAGTAAAATTAAATCACGATAAGAAGTCATTGCAAATAACTTACAAGGATGAAAAGTTTTTAATAGTTAGCTCAGCATTTCTGAGGGCTTGCAGCCCATCTGCAGAAAACAAAAAAAATGCTAAAAATCCTAATCGTAGTTTATATAGAAATATTAGTATAAAAAGAATAGAAAGTGTTGGAAATTACGCAATAAGGCTTGTTTTTAGTGATGGTCATAATACCGGGATATATAGTTGGGAATACCTTTTTCAGGTTGGGACTATGTTTCAAAACTCTTCAGACCCATAGCGTATAACATGCTTTGTTTCTTCAAAAATGAAGATTTATTAAATAAGCTTATACCTAGAGAATGTATATTCTGTACGAACCTTAGCTTACTAGAAAAAAATTTATTTAATCCATGGGTTACATGAATGAGAAGTGATTTATCAATTAATCTTAATCTAGAATATTCTCTTAAAATTGATTTATTTCCAGGGTCTATTCCCAACTCACTATTCTCACTTATTATTTTTGCAAGACAAGCAACATCTCTAATTCCTAAATTAAATCCTTGACCAGCTATTGGGTGAATAGCCTGGCAAGCGTCACCAACCAAAACCAGTCTGTTTTGGAAATAATTGTAACTAGCATAAATATTTAATGGGTATTTCGTAGGTTTGTCTATTTTGATTAACTTGCCAAAAAAATCTTTGTATCTAAGTTCAAATTCATATCGAAACTCCATAGATGAAATCTCTGTAAAATCTCCATGATCAGAGTCTACTGTCCACACAACAGATGATTTGTGATTATTTTTTGATTTCATTGGTAGCAAAGCTAGTGGACCCGTAGGGAAAAATCTTTCTAAAGCAACAGAGTTATGGGGTTCTTGATGTTCTATGTTAAAAATATAGGCATTTTGTTTGTAGTCATGAAAGTAATTTTTAATTTCAGCAAAAAATCTTGTTTTTGATAATCTCCCATCTGCCCCTATAAGCAAGTTACAATATGTTACTCCATTTTCAGTTGAAACTTTTATTTTTTGATCAGTTTTGTTATCAGGCAAAGTAATATTTTTTACATTGGTTTTATCTTTTAGCATTACGAAAGAATTATTTTTGATTTCTTTCAACAAAGTTTCTTTAAAAAATTTATTTTCAATAATAAAGCCTAGGTCGCCTTCATCGAGTATATCTGCATCAAAATCTATTTCATTATTAGAAATGTTGTTAGATACAATAATTTTTCGTATGGGTTGAGATTTCTTTTTTAAAATTTTCCAAATTCCAATTTCTTCAAATATTCGTGTCGAGCCTTGCGAAATAGCCGTTGTTCGTTGATCATAATTTCCAGTATTTTTGGAAAATCCATTCTTTTCAATAATACACACATTTATCTTTTTTGAAGCCAGCTTAAGAGCCAAGGACATTCCAACTAAGCCTGCTCCAATTATTATAATATTGAATTTTTTTTTAAGCATTTTTTAAATATATAAGTTAATCTAATTATTAATAAATTAATCAATGTTGCAAAGATTAAAAGAAAATTTAAATAAAGGTTTTTTTTTCCTATCATATTTGTGTTTAGGTTTAGTTATTGTCCTTGCTCTTATAAGTAGCGACCCAAGTGATAATACTTTATTCAAATTTAATTCAGGTTCTGAAATCTCAAAAAATCTTTTAGGAACTTTTGGTTCTTATCTTTCGGATTTATTATTGCAAACGTTTGGTGGGGCATCCTTTTTAATCCCTTTTATACTTTTTTTTTGGTCTACCAGAGTTTTAGTTGATAATAAAGTTGAATGGCTAAGTAAATTCTCTTTACCAATTCTCCTCATATTTTCAGCTTTAACTCTCGAAATCTTGAACTTAGAGGGTTTTTTAACCAGCTTAAATGGGGGTATTCTTGGTAACGGTCTTAGTCAGTATACAATTTTTTTCTTAGGAGAATTTGATTTAAAAATTTTTTTGATTTTATCATTATTTTTAAGCATATTTTTTCTTTCTTTATCTATAAATCTAAAGACTACTGAATTAAAAAAAATTTTTCTGATGTTTTTTATTCTAATTAGAAATTCTTTTTACTTTTTTGGTTTCATATTAAGAATTAGGAAAAGACTTAAATTAGCTAGTTTTAACATTAATAATCGCCCTAAACGCTCTAGAATTACTGTAAATAAGGAAAAAAACTTGCAAATGCCGGTTTCAAATTTTAAAGCATCCTCCAACTACATCTTTCCATCATTAGATTTACTTGAAATACCAAATAAACCACCTGGAATCGAGGTCCAGAATAAAAAAGATGCTGAAATTAATACCGTTCTATTAGGCAATGTTCTTAATGACTTTAAAATAAGCGGTGAGATAACTGACGTAAAACAAGGCCCGATTGTTACTCTATTTGAATTAACACCATCACCTGGCACAATTTCCCAAAGTGTGATTAGACTGGCGGATGATATAGCTAGGTCAATGAGCGCTATTTCAACAAGAATATTCACAGTTTCTGGAAAAGACGCTATTGGAATAGAAATACCAAACAAACATAGAGAAACTGTTTTTTTAAGAGAATTACTTGCTAGCGATTCTTACAACTTATCAAAATGTAAATTACCATTAGTTTTAGGAAAAGATATTTTTGGAAATCCGGTAATTGTTGATCTTGCAAAAATGCCTCATTTGCTTGTAGCCGGGACAACAGGCTCAGGTAAATCTGTTGGAATCAATGCCATGTTATTGTCACTGCTTTACTGTTTGCCACCTGAAGAATGTAGATTAATCTTAATAGACCCGAAAATGTTGGAATTATCTTTATATAAAGGTATTCCACATTTACTTACCGAGGTAGTAACTGATCCAAAGAAAGCAATTTCTGCTTTAAAGTGGACTGTAAAGGAGATGCAGTCAAGGTATGAAATGATGACGCACCTTGGTGTTCGGGAAATAGTGGATTACAATGCAAAGGTTAAAAAAATCATTGAGCAAGGCCAAGTTATATACAAAGAGGTACAAGTTGGTTTCGATTCTGAAACCGGCAAACCAGTGATGGAGAAAAAAGCCTTGGATTTATCACTTTTTCCAAAAATAGTTGTAGTAGTTGATGAACTCGCTGATTTAATGATAACTTCAGGCAAAGAAATTGAGAGTGCCATTCAAAGATTATCGCAAATGGCACGAGCAGCTGGAATACACCTTATAGTTGCTACTCAAAGACCATCCGTAGATGTTATCACTGGCACAATAAAATCTAATTTTCCAAGCCGTATAAGTTACAAAGTTGTTAATAAGGTCAATAGCCGAACAATTCTTGAAGATCAGGGAGCTGAACAACTATTGGGTCAAGGTGATCTTCTAATAACTATGTTAGGAGAGAAATTGTTACGAGTTCATGGGCCGTTTGTAAGAACAGAAGAGGTTCAAGCCGTGGTTGAACACCTAAAAACACAAGGTGAGCCAGAATATTTGCAAACAGTAACTCAAGAAGAAGAAGAATCAAATAATTTTAGTTTGGACCTAAACGAAGGTGGTGATGAACTTTATAATCAGGCGGTCGCTATAGTTTGTAGAGAAAAAAAAGCCTCTACCAGTTTTATCCAAAGACATCTTATGATTGGTTACAATAGGGCAGCAAGAATTATTGAAAAAATGGAATCTGAAGGAATCGTTAGCCCTGCAAATCATGTTGGAAGAAGAGAGGTTCTAGTTGGAAAAGATTCTTAATTTTATCAGTTTTTTGACCATGTGTTTTGTATTAAACTCTTGCGCTACACTGGCCTCTGTTACATCTATTGTAGGGAGTGCAGCTACAACTGAAAGAGGCCTTGCTAAAACTGTAGAGGATACATATTTAATGACCAAGATAATGACCAAGGTTTCGGCTTTAAACCTTTCAAATTTAGCAAATATTAAGGTTAGCGTTGCCTTTGGTAATGTTTTAATATCTGGAAATTCTGAAACCCATGAGAAAAGGCTTCAAATTATAAATTCTATTTGGGAAGTTGATGATGTAAAAACAATTTACAATGAAATTCACATTGGTGATGCACTTTCAATTGATGAAAGGGCTAAAGATTTATATCTCAAATCATTAATTAAGGCTAGGCTTCTCTTAAAATCAGGTATTTATAGTAATAACTATAGTATTGATGTTGTTAAAGAGAATGTCTACGTAATTGGCTTGGCAACAGATTTAGATGAAAAATCCAATGTTGAAACATATCTTGAGGAAATGAAAGATATTAAAAAATTAGTTACTATAATTTCTTTTCCAAGACAGCCACAAAAATGAAAAAAAAAAAAATCAGTGCATTGTTTCAAATTGATCCAATTAGAAAACTGAATAAGGATACTGACTCAACTATTTCAATTATAAAGGAAGCCTTGAATTTAGGAATTGAAGTTTCGTTATGTAACCCAGAAAAAATTGTTTTTAAAAACAGTAAGGCGAAGACATTAGTCCATCGTATTTTTGATCACAGTTTTAAAATAATCGATAGTAGATTTGAAAATCTAGATTCATATGATTTTTTTTTTATTAGACAAGATCCCCCTATTAATATGAACTATTTAACTAATTGCTACTTATTGGAAATTCATGACAAACTTAATAAAAAACCTTTTTTTATTAATAGTCCGTCAGGAATAAAAAATTTTACTGAGAAGATTTTTCCTTTATATTTTAAAAAATTTATTCCAGATACTTTAGTCTCATCTAATCTAGAAACATTTGAAAGCATGTTGTCTAAAAACCAAACTCTTGTCGTTAAAACCCTTTATAATAAGGGAGGTGAGGGTGTTTTTAAAGTGGGGAAAGATAGTTCTGCAAAAGCAATCTTTAAAAAATGTACAAATAATTTTAAAACCCCGGTAGTTATCCAAGAATTTATAGAAAAAGTTATTCTTGGGGATAAAAGAATAATAATTGTGAACGGTGAACCAATTGGAGCTATTAATAGAATTCCTAAAAAAGGTAGCTTTAAAGCTAATTTGCATCTAGGAGGAACTGCTAACAAAACTGATTTAACAAAAATTGAAAGAGAAATTTGTTGTATTTTAAGGCCAATACTTAAGAAAAATGGTTTGTTTTTTGTGGGAATTGATGTAATCAATGAAAAACTAACTGAGATAAATGTCACTTCACCAACAGGAATCAACCAAATTGACAGTATTTACAAAACTAACTTGTCCAAAACTATTTGGAAAAAGTTATTAAGTAAAATTTAAAATAAAGCAAGTTTTACTCGTTTTCTTCACTGATTTCTTCACTAATTTCTTCCCCTGACAACTCATTGCTAAATGAACTTGAAAAAGTTTCACCGCTGGAGCTAGTAAGTAAAGTACCAGTAATCATTACAATTACTGGGTCTGCAAGCATAACTATCTAACCACTAGTAATATTTTCTAGAGAAATGTTTTCTAGCTGTTCATACTTCAATCCATTACCACCATCAACAATACCGTAAACCGTGCCTTTCACTTATTGATTGTTGCATTGTTAGCAATATTTGACCGAACCGCTACCTCTTTGTGCATTGACGCACCCCAAAATGTTATGTGTTGACTCTAATGATGAAATAGCCATTAATAGTCGTAATATTCTCGTTAATCGTTATGTCGTAATTAGCTAAAAATGGTAGATTTCTCACTTAATTTTAACTAAAAGAAATAAAGATATACATCCCACGGTTTTTGACCCTAATAGGTATTCAAAAAACAGTTTAGTATTTAAAAATCACAAAAGTTTTCTCAGAAATTTTTGTATTTATTTTAAAGTTTGTTGTAACCACTCTCTCCATGAAGAGAATTGTCTAAACCACTAGACTCATCATCTTCATCAACCCTTATAGAAGTTACTAGGGATGTTAGTTTTAAGGCTATAAATGTCAACACTATGGTCCAAACCACTGCGTAAACAACCGACTTTACTTGAACAATAAATTGCTCAACAAAGCCCAGTCCATCATCATAACCAACTCCACCAAATTCACTACTCATTAACCAAGCACATAGAATAGTTCCTATCATTCCGCCGACTCCATGGACTGCAAATACATCCAAACTATCATCAATTCTTAATCTTAATCGGATTAGATACGCACCAATGTAGCAAAAAACACCACCTGCTATACCTAGAATAATTCCTCCTTCAACACCTACAAAGCCTGAAGCTGGTGTAATTGTCGCCAATCCAGCTACCATACCTGTAATCATTCCTACAAGTGATGGTTTTCCAAATCTGATCCATTCGATAACAATCCATGAAAATGCCCCAAGGGATGCTGCAATATGTGTCACAAGTATTGCCATAGATGCTGTTCCATCCGCAGCAAGTGCTGAACCACCATTGAAACCAAACCAACCGACCCAGAGCATACTCGCACCTACCATTGCAAGAACTGGGTTGTGAGGGGGATGAGAAACGTTATTTTGAAAATCAACTCTTTTACCAATAACCAATGCTACAACAAGCGCAGCCACGCCAGCAGTCGTATGAACAACAATTCCTCCAGCAAAATCTTTTACGCCCATTTCTGCCATAAAACCTCCTCCCCAAACCCAGAATGTAATTGGACAGTAAACTAGCAATAACCATAATGATGAAAAGATTAGGATAGCAGAAAATTTAATTCTTTCTACATATGAGCCTATTATCAATGCAGGTGTAATAATGCAAAAAGTCATCTGGAACATAGCAAACAAAACTTCTGGGATAGTGCCACTTTCTGAACCTCTAATTGAATTCAAGAAAACTTTAGAAAAGTCCCCTATATACATCGAATCACCTGCTGAAAATGCTAAAGAATAACCAACTATTACCCATAAAACCGACATTACACAAGCAATCCCAAAGTGTTGGCACAATACGGAGACAACATTTTTTGATTGTACAAGCCCCGCATAAAATAAGGCAAGACCTGGAAGCGTCATAAATAAAACTAAAGCTGATGATGTAAGTATCCAAGCTGTATCACCTGAATTTGTTTCAGCTGAAGCACTTGTAGCTATAAAAGTGAAAAATAAAAATAATAAGTTCTTCAAAATGTATCTCCTTCTTCAAAATGATTTTTTTTATACTATCAGATTTTTATATATTTTAAAGAATATTTATTCAAATTTTGTACAGTAATTTTCATGCCTAATAATTAGGCAATAATAAACGTTATTGAAATGATGAAAAAAATCTAATTTTTAGCTAGTATTTATTTAAATTTATAATCGTCATGAAAAAGATTAAAAAGAATACCATTTTTGCTCTTTCAACTCCTATTGGAACATCAGCGATCGCTGTTACAAGAGTATCGGGGCCAGAATGCAGAAGAATTGCCTCTAAGCTTTGTGGGAAATCTAATTTAAGTTCTCGTCACGCTTACTTTACAGTTATAAAGGATTTTGATGGCAATATGATAGATACAGGGGTGCTAATATATTTTAAATCACCAAGCTCTTTCACTGGCGAAGATTGCCTAGAAATACACACCCACGGTAGTATGATTGTTATAGACACCTTACTCTCTACTTTATCCAAATTTAAATTCACCAGAAGTGCTATGCCTGGGGAGTTTTCTAAAAGAGGTTACCAAAATAAAAAACAGGATTTACTTTATTATGAAGGAGTTCACAGTCTAATAAAGTCAGAAACTGAAAATCAAATGAAAATAGCCAATAGACAAACTTTTGGTGAAACTCAAAATATTTGTAAAAATTGGCGTAAAAGTATTATTAAAAATCTATCTATCCTTGATGCAAGCATTGAATTTACTGAAGAAGATGAATTTATAGACTGTCAAAAAGCAAGAAAATCACTCAGTAATTTACTAGGTGAAGTAGAAAAATTTTTAGAAACCTCTCAAAATGCTCGCAAACTTCACAATGGCCAAAGCATTTTGATATTTGGCCCGCCTAATGCAGGAAAATCATCTTTTTTTAATTTTTTGTGTCAAGAGGACAAAGTTATTGTTTCAAGACGTAAGGGAACCACCACAGATCAAGTATCTTCATCAATTAACATCAGTGGTTCAAAAATTAACCTTATTGATTCAGCTGGACTTAGGCAACCCAAAGAGTTTATTGAACAAAAGGGCGTTTCCAAAACTATTGATTCTATATTAAAACTAGAAAAATTTATTTTAGTACTTTCCCCTGATACTCTTGTAAAAAGTAATGTTAGTTTTATAGGGCCCATAGTAAGAGATTTGAATGAAAAAAAATTGTTTGTAATTTACAATAAAACGGATATTAAGGGCTCCACAAAAAAATCTTTAGAGTGGCAAAAGTCCATCCCTGAATTAAAAAAATTTGATTCACTATCAATATCTTGTGTTAAACCAAATAAAAATATCAATATATTGAGGAATGTACTTGATATTTTACACAAAAACTTTATCCGTCTTGACAATAAACATCTTGATGACTATTTATTTTCAGAAAGCAGGCATATTGAATGTATTAACAATATTAAAAATCACTTGCATTCTTCTCTTAAACATTTTTTAAATATTGAGATTGCAGCTAATTTTTTAAAGGCTGCTTTGAATGAGGTTGATTTACTTTATGGGAACCATACCAGTGATGAAGAGTTAGATCATATTTTTACAAATTTTTGTATAGGAAAATAATTTTGTTTCACGTGGAACTTTTAAAATGAACTTTGACGTAGTTGTAATAGGTGCTGGCCATGCAGGGATTGAAGCTGCAGTTGCTTCAGCAAGGATGGGTGCACGAACAGCCGTAATTACCTTTTCTCAAGATGATATTGGCACAATGTCTTGTAATCCAGCTATGGGGGGGCTAGGCAAAGGTCATTTGATTCGTGAAATTGACGCAATGGGTGGTATTATTGGGAGGGCATCAGACCTTTCTGGCATACAATTCAGAATGTTGAATAAGACTAGGGGGGAAGCCGTTCAAGGACCGAGAGCTCAAATTGATAGAAATCTTTACAGAACAAATTGCCAAAAATTATTAAAAAATGAAAAAATTAGTTTTATTTATGATGAAGTGATAAATATTTTAACACACAGAGTTTCTCACAAAGAATTAATTAGTGGAGTAGAGACTTCTAATTCGTTAAAAATTAAGTGTAGTACTATTATCGTTACCACAGGTACTTTCCTTGCAGGCAGAATATTTTGTGGCAAGGAAAGTTGGTCAGCTGGTCGTTTAGGATCAAGACCAGCCTTAAAACTTTCAAGGTTTTTTAAAGATCGAGGTTTTTCTATGCTTCGACTTAAAACTGGCACACCACCTAGAATAGTTGGTAGTAGCATTAATTATAAAAAGTGTGTCGTTCAGAAAGGTGACAAAAATCCTGTCCCATTTTCTTTTTTAACCAAATCTATTTCTACTGATCAAGTGGAATGCTATATAACACACACAAACAAATCAACTCATAAAATTATCACTGAAAACATTGGTTTGTCACCTTTGTATGATGGAAAGATTGACTCTAAAGGGCCAAGATATTGTCCTTCCATTGAAGACAAAGTGAAGAGATTTAAGGATAGAACAAGACATCAAATTTTTTTAGAGCCAGAAACAATCTCAGGGGAAATTATATATCCCAACGGGATTTCTACTTCTCTGCCAAAACATGTTCAACTTAAATTTGTAAAATCAATAAATGGTCTTGAAAATGCAATTATTGATAAATTTGGATATGCAATTGAATATGACTGTATTGATACAACTGAAATAAATAATAGCTTTGAAACTAAGAAGATAAAAGGATTGTATTTAGCTGGTCAGATAAACGGAACCACTGGTTATGAAGAGGCTGCCGCACAAGGGTTACTTGCTGGAATAAATGCTGCAAGACAAATTCAGAACAAAAACAAGATTGTAATCCACAGATCAGAAGGATACTTGGGAGTTCTTACTTCAGACTTGTGTAAAGCTGGTTTGATTGAGCCCTATAGAATGTTTACATCTAGAGCAGAGTATAGACTTTTTCTTAGGGCAGACAATGCTGATGAAAGGTTAACGGATATAGGAATCAAGGTTGGAACAGTAAAGGAAAAACAGAAAAAAAAATGGCTTCAGAAAAAAAACCTTATTAAAACTGCTAACAAGACTTTGCATTCTTTGAAAGCCTCGCCCCAAACATACAAAAAATTTGGTCTAAAAATAAACCTTGATGGAAAAAAAAGATCAGCCTTTGAGATACTTGGCTATCCAGATTCTAAGTGGTCAATTCTAAAATCAATCTGGCCACAAATCTGTGAACTGCAGCTTGACAGCAAAACAGAGAATCAAATCCAAGTAAATTCATTTTACAGCAGATACACTCAAAGACAAAAGTCTGAAATTGAAGATCTGCGAAAAGACGAGGGCCTTTTGCTAGATATAGGAATCAAATATAAAAAATGCCCAGGGTTGTCATCGGAAGTTAGGGAGTTGCTTGAGAAATCCAATCCACGTAGCATTGGTGAGGCTAGGGCATTACCTGGAATGACTCCTGCGGCAGCGGCAATTCTCCTTAGATATGTAAAAAAGTAAAATTGGTAAATTTCTGTCAAAAACAAACCTTTAAAAACATCTACAATGTTTCACGTGAAACAATGCAGAAATTTACTCTTTTTCATGACTTTTTAACAAATTACCAAAAAAAAACAAATATGATAGGTAGAGGAAGTATAAATCATATATGGATTAGACACTTTGCTGACTCAGCAAAGTTACTTGAAATCTTATTAAACAATTATAAGAAAAGTGATCTTGGAGCAAAAAACATTTGTGATGTTGGATCCGGCGCAGGTTTTCCTGGGATGGTTCTGGCAATTTTAATGCAGGAAATAAAATGCCACCCAAAAATTACACTGGTTGAATCAAATTCTAAAAAATGTGAATATTTAGACGAATTAAGGGATTTATTAAGGTTAAAGCTAGTTATTTTAAATGATAGAGCTGAAACAATTGAAAAAAGATTTGATATAATAACAGCAAGGGCGGTCGCGCCATTAAAGAAATTATTACCAATTGTTTTTAAAATTAAAAAAAAAGAATCCTTATTTTTTCTATTAAAAGGAAAAAACTGGTATAAAGAGCTAAAAGAAATTAAAAATGACTGGAAATTTAATATTAAAATTGTTAAAAATAGAGAAATTCTTGATACTTCTGGTGGTGTCACTATTGAATTAAGAAAACTAAGTAAGAGATAATGCGAACAGTATTTTCAATTGTTAATCAAAAAGGTGGCGTAGGAAAAACAACTACAGCTGTAAATTTAGCTACAGCACTTACAATTTCTGGCAAGTCATGTTTGGTGATTGACCTAGATCCACAAGGAAATGCAAGTACAGGTTTTTCCATACCTTCGGAACAAAGAAATCCAGGAACATATGAAGTTCTAACCAACAAGTCTGCTATCGTAGATACTATAAGGCCTACCGAGGTTAATGGGTTAGGCGTAATACCATCAAGGGTAGTTTTGGCTAACGCTGAGTATGAACTTTCAAGCTTTGAGGACAGAGAGTTTTTACTAAAAAAAGCAATCGATGGTTTGCCACAACAATATTCTTCAATAATAGTTGACTGCCCGCCTGGACTTGGTTTTTTAACCACTAACGCATTAACCGCATCCAATAGAGTATTAGTTCCTCTTCAGTGTGAGTTCTACGCTTTAGAAGGGTTAAGTCAAATTCTAAGAGTTATAAAACAAGTTAAATCTGAGTTAAATTCATCTTTAGATCTAGATGGAATCCTTCTAACCATGTATGACGCAAGGAATAAGCTTAGTTTTCAAGTTGAAGAAGATGTTAGAGAAGTCATGGGTTCTGCAGTATATAAAACTATTATACCAAGAAATATTAAGATTTCTGAATCACCTTCACATGGTAAGCCTGTACTTTTATATGATCATAGTTGTATTGGGTCCGAAGCATATGTCAACCTTGCTGCTGAAGTTTTGGGAAAAGGCAACTTTGGGGGGGTATAATAAAAAAAGGAGAGTAATATAATGAAAAAAACTACTAAGTTACTATCAAAAATTAAAGATGGAAAAATTTCTCCCAAAAAAAGACCTAATTAGGATAAGGTTGAGAAAAGTCGAAATAGGCATACCAAATACTATTTTGGTAAAATTTACCCAAATTAAACAATCCAGTTTCCAATGGCAAAAATAAATCGACAGCTTAAGGTTTTTCTCTGTGACCTTACCCACGATACGCAGATATTGGTTTCCGATACCATTCCCATCAACATCGGTTTTATCGGTTCGTACGCTAAAAAGATTTTTTCGGATGAAATTGACCTCGACCTTTTCAAGTACCCGGACACG
>CAYYMX010000034.1:0-13059 GCA_964473045.1 uncultured Alphaproteobacteria bacterium
CAATAAAAAACTTATTACTAATTGATAATATTGATTTTTTTTTTAATGATGGCTTATGCGTTCTAACTGGCGAGACAGGTGCTGGAAAATCTATGATCCTTGATTCTCTAAGCTTACTATCTGGAGGAAGAATTAAAAGTGCACTTAAACCTATAAACAGTAAAATCAGTAATGTGCTAATGGTTTTTGATGTTAGTAATTTTCCAAAGACTCAAGAAAAATTAAAAAAATTAGATATTGAGTTTGATGATGAAATTATAATTAGAAGAACAATAACATTTGACGGTAAAAGCAAGGCATTTATCAATGATAACCTTGTAAGCGCAAATAGTTTAAAAGAAATTTCTAGAGATTTAATTGAAATTGAAAGTCAATTCTCTGAGCAAGGTTTATTAGATTCATCTACACATTTAAAAACCTTGGATGAATACGGTAACTATAAAAATGAACTAGATTATCTTGCAAAACTCTGGTCTCAATTAAAAGAAATGGAAAATAAAGTTTCGAATGCAGAAACAGAACAACAAAAAATTAAAAATGAAAAAGAGAGCTTTGAGTTTGATATCAACGAACTAACTAAGCTTAATCCAAAGAAAAATGAAATAGACAATTTAATTAAAAAAAAAAAATGGCTGCAAAACTCCACTAAGGTTTATGAAACATTAAATACAGTTGTGTCCAATCTCACTTCAGAACAACCACTAGGAATAGAGGGTTTAATTTCAAAAAACTTAAATCTTTTGCATAAGATAAAAGACATTTTAGATCAAGATTCCCAAAAAGCTGTTGAGTCTCTGGATTCAATTTTAATAGAAATTACTGAAATTACTAAAACATTTGAAAATATATTAGGAAACAACAATGAAGACAGTTCATTAGAAGAAATTGATGAAAGAATTTACTTATATAAAAAGATTTCAAGAAAACATAATTATGACGAAAATAAACTGGATGAATTATTGTCTGATTTAAAAAAAAGATTAGTGTCATCAGAAAATTATGAAGAAAATTACAACAAATTAAGAGTCAGACTTGTAGAAATTAAAAAAAGATTTGAAGACCAAGCTAATAAAGTCTCCAACCTAAGAAAAGTGAACGCCCAACAAATGGATAATTTAATAAATAACGAACTACCAAGTTTAAAATTAGAACACGCTAAATTCAAAACTTTTATCTCAGAAAATACTTATAGTGAAAAAGGAAAAGATAAAATATTTTTTAAAATTAAGACCAATCCTACAAGTGAAATGCATGAAATTAAAAAAATCTCATCTGGGGGTGAACTATGCAGATTTGCACTCGCTATAAAAGTTATTTCTCAAAGAAATAACTTGTCTTTAATCGTTTTTGATGAAGTTGATAGTGGGATAGGAGGTTCTGTTTCAACCGCAGTTGGAGAAAGATTAAGAAAGCTAGGTCAAAATAGGCAAGTTTTAGTAGTAACCCACTCTCCCCAAGTGGCAGTTTTAGGTAATGATCATTTTGTGGTTAAAAAAGAACTCCAAAACAAAACTGCAGAAATCAGTGTTAAAAAATTAAGCTATGAAGACAAGGTTAATGAGATAGCACGAATGTTATCAGGAAAAAAAATTACTCAGGAAGCCTTGCTAGCAGCAAAGCGACTGTTAGAAACCTCTAGCTAGATTTTACTGGTTTTATTTTTTAGCCAATTCGCCTCAACTCTATTCAAATATTTAGATAATCTTTTAAAAATATTTTTATGGTAATTATTTATCCAACAAATTTGTTCTTTATTAAAAAATTCCTTATTTATAAGTTTTTTTTCATAAGGACATAATGTTAAAGTTTCAAATTCTAAAAACCCATTATTTTTTGATTTCTCTACTATGAGAAGATTTTCAATCCTAATGCCAAATTGATTATTTTTATAGTAACCAGGCTCATTGGATATAATCATTCCAGGTTTAAGATCAAAGTTGCTCCAATTTTTTGAAATATTTTGTGGCCCCTCATGAACACCAAGAAAACTACCAACTCCATGTCCGGTACCATGATTATAATCTAGACCAGAGTTCCACAAATTGTATCTACCTAAAACGTCAATTTGGGAACCTTTCGTACCAACAGGAAATTTCAACATGGAGATATTTACGTGTCCCAACAAAACTTTTGAATAAAGATTTATATACTCATCAGTGGCTTTTGCTTTACCTAACAAAACTGTTCTTGTAACATCAGTTGTTGCTCCATAATATTGAGCGCCTGAGTCACAAAGATACAAAGCACCAGAAGATAATTTATTACTTTTTTTATTTGGGGTATAATGAATTATTGATGCGTTTGACCCACTGGCAGAAATTGTTGGAAAACTTAATGAAAAAAAATTTTTATTTAATTGTCTTAACTCTTCTAACTTTTTAGCAACCTGAAATTCATTCAAGTTTTCTTTAAGATTTTGTTTTTCCAACCAACAAAAAAATTTCACCAAGGCTATTCCATCATTAAGATGAGCTAACCTTGAATGGTCTTTTTCAGAATTGTTCTTTTGAGACTTCATTATCTTACATGGATCTGTTCCAAACTTAATCTGATTTTTTTTTTTTAATAAATTAAAATAGAAATAAGATAATTCACTATCTAGTAGAAAGTTTTTATTATTAATTCTTTTAAGTTCATCTTCAAATTCACTAATACAAAAAATATCAATCCTAGAGTCATTAAATTTAAAATTTTCAAAAGGTAATTTTCTTTTGTCAACAAAAACCTTTACCTTTTTCTTACTAACAATAGCTCTTATTAATATTATTGGTGTGAAAGGTAAATCAAAACCCCTCAAATTTAATAGCCAACATACTGATTCTGGTGAGCTAATTAAAAAAAAATCAAATTGTTTTAACTTCTTTGTTAATTCATCCAACTTCTTTGATATGCCTAAACCAGTAAATTTCTTTTGAAGTTGAAAAAACTTAGCTATTTTTTCTTCGGGTCTATTTTTCCAGATTTTGTCAACTAAATTAGACTTGTCATGAATAATTTTATTTTTTGCTTTTTTACTAATTTCAAACAATCTTTGTACAAAATTCTTAGAAAATGTTTTGGTATCGAGTAAAATTTTCTTTCTTTGCAAATTCTGTTCTATCCATGGAATCACCCCAGTTTCGTTAAGATCAAAAATTATGTAAGATTTATCTATTTGCTTCTTAGCCTGAAGAATATACCTGCCATCTGTAAAAAAAATTTTCTTGGTTTTAGAAATTAGTGCAATAGCATTAGACCCACTAAAATTTGTGAGCCACTTAAGTCTCATATTTCTTTCTGGAACATATTCTAGCAAAAATTCATCTGCTGTTGAAATTAAAAAAAAATCCATATCCCTTGCAGATAATTCTTTGATTAAAATAGATAATTTTTTATTCATAAGCTTTTCTAAACTTTTGAAAGATTAAAGATGACCAATCACCTAAAGTGTTTTTTTTTACCAGTTTAAGTTTATTTTTGTAGTAATTATTAATTATTTCATTTTTTTGATTGTTAAGTATTCCAGAGATAATAACAAAACCATTGGAAGTTAAATGTTTATTAATATCCCTAGCAAGACTTTTTAGAGGATTTAGGAAAATATTTGCAACTATTAAATCAAATCTTTTTTTTTTTAAGATTCTATGTCTAAACCCATCACATTTTAAAAAAAACAAGCCATTTAAATTGTTTAACTTCATGTTAAAATTATAGTTGTCTTCTGAAAATTTATCACAATCACAAGAAATAACCTTCTTTTTAGTTATCAAACGTACAGCAAACGATAAAATCCCTGAGCCTGAACCAAGATCAAAACAATTATTAATTTTATTTTTTTTTAGAATAAATTCAATTCCTCTAATAGCTAGTTGGGTTGACTCATGTCTTCCAGTTCCAAAAGCCATTCCACCTGGTATTATTATCGAGTATTTTTTTTTACCAAAAAACCCTTGCGACAAACAGAATAACTCCGTATTAACATATGTTTGATTTTTTCTACCTACTAACAACCAGTTTTTATTTTCAATCAAATCAACTTTAATATTTTTTAGACTTTGCAAGTTTTTTTTTAATAAGTAATCCTCATTAAGTTTGTTTAAAGTGAAGATTTCAATATCCCATCCATTATTTTTTGGAAAATAACTGACATTCTCAAAATCTCTAATTATGAAATCAAGAAGTTCTTTTTTAGAATAATCAACTGTGAAACTAACTTTTTTCAACTTATATCAACTACTTTTTCAACAAAATCACAAAAGATATTTTTTTTAATACATCCGTTATTGTCAAATTGAATTTTAAGAGTTTTTTTCTGCACTTCTAAAACCATTCCATAACCATACTCTTCGTGAATGACCTTATCACCAACAGAAAACTTTTCATTGTGATAATAGTCTAATTTACCGCTTTTAATAGGTTGACTTTCTTTATTCACATTTACTTTACAATTTTTTGGTGGTAATTCAGTTAAAAATTTTGAAGGCAATGAACGGTATACACTGTAATTATATTGTTTTCTAAAATTAACATATGAGATCTTCAATATTTTTCTTGCTCTTGTAATTCCAACATACGCTAAACGCCTTTCTTCTTCTAATCCTTTTTCTCCATATTCTTCAAGGTTTCTTTGATTGGGAAAAATTCCCTCTTCCCATCCAGGCAGAAAAACATAATCAAATTCTAATCCTTTTGCACTATGAAGAGTCATAAGCGAAACTTTTTGCGACTGACTTGAGTCATCCAGATTTTCAGTTAATAAACTTACTTCTTCTAAAAAATCAAAAATAGAATTTCTATTTTTTATATCAATTACTAATTTTTTTAAATTTTCAAGTCTGCCTTCAGATTCTGGTGTTTTTTCTTTTTGTAACATTTCACAATACCCAACATCCTCTAGCAATGAACCAGCAACTTCAGAGTGATCAAATCACTCTAACATTTTTTTGTGTATTTCAAATATCGATAATAGATTTTTTACATTCGAAGTTGAAGATTTGTTGAAAAGTCCCTCTTCGATTGATAAATTGAGAGAATTAAAAAGTGATATGCCCCTTTCATTAACTTTTTTATAAAGCTTACTTAATAATGCAGTTCCCAGACCTCTTTTTGGTACATTCAAGATTCTTTCCAAAGACAAATTGTCCAGTGGATTAACCAAAATCTTGAAATAGGCTAACGCATCTTTTACTTCCCTTCTTTCATAAAATTTAAGACCCCCAACTACCTTGTATTTTATATTTTCTTTAATAAATCTATCTTCGATATCCTTGAATTGAAAACTTGCCCTAGTTAAAATAGCCAATTTTGATAAATTTATACCATTTTTTTTATATTCAATTATATTCTGAGCTATAAAAGATGCTTCCATTTCATCATTTTCTAGATTAATAATTTCAACCATTTCTCCTGACTGACCAGACGTCCAAAGTTTTTTTCCAATTCTCTCTTTATTATTAGATATCAGAGTAGATGCCACATCTAAAATATTTCCAGTAGATCTATAATTTTGTTCCAATCTAATAATTCTTGAATCTTCAAAATCTTTTTCAAAATTAAGAATATTTCTTAATTGAGCCCCTCTCCAACCATAAATTGATTGATCTTCATCACCAACACAACAAATATTTTGGTGTAAACTTGCAAGCAACCTAAGGAACATATATTGGACTGTATTTGTATCCTGATATTCATCAACTAAAATGTATTTGAATTTTTTTTGGTAAAAATTTCCTGCTTCAGAGTTTGTTCTCAAAAGTTTCAACGGTAGTAAAAGAAGATCACCATAATCAACTGAATTAAAATCTAGCAACCTCTTCTGATAAACTTTGTAAATCTCACTTAACTTTCCTTTGCTTTTTAGTTCAAATTCATGATTTGTAATTTCATTAGGGTCTAAACCCAAATTTTTCATTTGATCAATCATGTAAAGAAAATTTTTAGGAACAAAAATTTTTGAATCAAGGTTCAAAATAGATATTACTTGCTTCAAAAGTCGTAATTGATCATCTTTGTCAAGAATTGTAAACTGACTATTAATTCCCAAAAAGTTTGAATATTTTCTCAGTATTCGAACACCAATAGAATGGAATGTACCTAAATACATTCCTTCCACAGGAAAATTTAGCAATTTCTCAACTCTCTGCTTCATTTCTAAAGCGGCTTTATTGGTAAAAGTTACTGCTAAAACTTCTGATGTTTTAGCTTTTCTAGAAAAAATAATATTAGCTAATCTGCTCGTTAAAACTCTAGTTTTACCTGTTCCTGCTCCAGAAAGTACTAAGGTTGGTCCATCTAAATTTTTAACTGCTTTTTTTTGTTCATTATTTAAATCACTTAAAAAATCTGGTTCTGGCAGCCTTATTTTTTCATTTTCTACGACCATTACGCAGCTTTTTGGGGAGAATAGTTTAGATTTGGCCCCAACCACTTTTCAACTTCTTCAGTAGTTATACCTTTTCTTTTCGCATAGTCTTTTACTTGATCTTTATTTATTTTTCCAATACCAAAATAAGATGAATCAGGATTGGAAAAATATAATCCTGAAACAGAACTTGATGGCATCATAGCAAAAGATTCCGTAAGTTTTATTTTTAGATTGTTTTCAACATCAAGCAATTTAAATAAAGTTTTTTTCTCCGTATGATCTGGACAAGCAGGATAGCCAGGTGCAGGTCTAATCCCTTGATATTTTTCTTTAATTAATTCCTCATTAGAAAAGTTTTCATTTGTATCATATGCCCAAAATTCTTTTCTGACATCTCTATGCATTTTTTCGGCTAAAGCCTCAGCCATCCTATCACCAAGGGATTTAACAAGAATAGAATTGTAGTCATCTTTCTTAGACTCATAATACTCTGACAATTTTTCAACACCAGAACCAGCTGTGACTAAAAAACCACCTATATAATCTTCAATTCTTGATTTTTGTGGAGCCACAAAATCAGCTAGACAAAAGTTTGGCCTTTTGGAAGATTTTCTATTCATTTGTTGTCTTAAAAAATGGAATTTGGTTAACAATTTTTTTCTGGAATTATTTTCAAATATTAAAATATCATCGTCTTCAGAACTGGCAGGCCAAAACCCAATAACTCCTTGAGGTTTTGTTAATTTTTCCT
This sequence comes from uncultured Alphaproteobacteria bacterium, assembly GCA_964473045.1. Taxonomy (GTDB): domain Bacteria; phylum Pseudomonadota; class Alphaproteobacteria; order Methylaequorales; family Methylaequoraceae; genus CAYYMX01. The sequence goes on from CAYYMX010000034.1 coordinate 7,095, forward strand.
TAATAATCTTATTTAACATTTTATTTGCATCATTCCACAGATCGTTAGCTGCGTTTCCAATAGTTTTATCTTTCAGAATTTGCGGGAAATTACCATGTAATTCCCATGCTTGAAAAAAAGGCTTCCAATCAATAAACGGAACAATCTCAGACACAAAAATGTTTGAAAAAAATTTTATTTTTTTTATTTTTGGTTTGGGTGGTTTATAATTCACCCAATCAAATTGAAATTTATTTTTTCTACAGTTTTCAATGGATTTTTTTTCAGAAGAACCAGAAACTTTATTATAATTTGATCTGATATCAGCATATTCTTTTTTTAGTACGTCCTTAAAAGGTTGGCATTTTGTTTTTGAAATTAGACTTGAAGCAACTGAAACAGCTCTTGATGCGTCAGTAACATGACAAACTCCAGTTTTATATAATGGAGCAATTTTTATAGCTGTATGAATTTTGCTAGTTGTTGCTCCACCTATAAGTAAAGGAATATTTACTGCATTTCGATCAAGCTCGCTTGCAACAAAACACATTTCGTCCAAGCTTGGCGTTATGAGGCCAGATAAACCAATTAAATCAACTTCTTCCTTAATAGCTACATCTATAATATTCTGTGCAGGAACCATAACACCTAAATCAATAATATCAAAATTATTACATTGTAGAACAACTCCAACTATTTTTTTACCTATGTCGTGAACATCTCCTTTGACAGTAGCAAGTAAGATTTTACCTTTAGGTTTTTTTTTCTCCATTTTTTGATTTTCCATATACGGCAACAGATAGGCAACAGACTGTTTCATTACTCTTGCTGATTTAACCACTTGAGGCAAAAACATTTTTCCTGAACCAAATAAATCACCTACTTCGTTCATACCATCCATAAGTGGCCCCTCAATAATCTCTAATGGAATATTAAATTTTCTTCTTAACTTTTCAGTATCTTCATCTATAAATTCATTTATTCCATTAACAAGAGAATACTTAACTCTTTCTTCTATTGGTTTTTTTCTCCAAGATTCATCAACTTTCTTTTTCTCTGGATTTTTTGAGTATTTCTTAGAAATATCAATTAAGTTATCAGTAGCACCTTCGGATCGGTTGAACAAAACATCTTCAATTGATTTTTTTAAATCATTAGGTATTTGTTCATAAATTGTTATCTGCCCAGCATTTACAATAGCCATATCTAAACCTGCACAAATAGCATGGTATAAAAAACAAGAATGCATGGCTTCTCTAACTTGATTATTGCCTCTAAAACTAAAGGAAACATTAGATAAACCTCCAGAAACTTTTGCATAAGGAAGGTGGTTTTTAATCATTTTAGTTGCATCAAAAAAATCTTTTGCATAATTATTGTGTTCTGCAATTCCCGTGGCTACAGCAAAAATATTTGGGTCAAAAATTATGTCTTGAACTGGAAAGCCAACTTTTTTTTTAAGAATTTCGTAAGCCCTTTTACATATTTGAAACTTTCTATTCTTATTATCCGCTTGTCCTTTTTCATCGAAGGCCATAACAACCATTGCAGCACCATAAGCTTTAACTAATTTTGCTTGTTCGATAAAGACATCTTCTCCTTCTTTTAAACTAATTGAATTAACTATTGATTTTCCTTGCACACATTTTAGCCCGGATTCAATCACTGACCACTTAGAAGAATCAATCATAAATGGAACTTTTGCAACATCTGGTTCAACTGACAAAAGATTAAGAAATTCTACCATGGCTTTTTCAGAATCTAAGAGTCCTTCATCCATGTTTATATCTATAATTTGTGCCCCATTTGTAATTTGATTTTTTGCCACAGAGACTGCATCCTGAAAATTTCCACTTAGAATCAATTCTTTGAATTTTGCTGAACCAGTAACATTAGTTCTTTCACCAATATTAATAAATTTAATATTTGATTTCATTTCCTTAAAAATTAAAAGCTTCTAAACCTGAAAGTTTGAAATTAAAGTTCTTTTTTAACGGGATTCTAGGTTTTAGATTTTTAACACTAATCTTCATTTCTTTTATATGTTCAGGTGTTGTTCCACAACAACCACCAGCAATATTTATGTACCCACTACTGCACCAACTTTTTGTAAATCTTGCCATAGATTTGGGGGTTTCATCATATTCACCAAAAGCATTAGGTAGTCCTGCATTTGGATGAATACTCACAAATGTTTCACAAATTCTGCTTAATTCAATTAAGTAAGGCTCAAGTTCTTTTGGGCCTAAAGCACAATTTAGCCCAATACAAATTGGTGAAGAATGTATAATAGAATTGTAAAACCCTTCTATAGTTTGTCCTGACAAAGTTCTCCCAGAAAAATCAGTAATTGTTGCTGATATCATTATCGGTATTTGAATATTGGACTTATTTCTAAATTTTTCAATAGCCATTAAAGCTGCCTTTGCATTCAATGTATCAAACACAGTTTCAATTAAAATAAAATCAACATTAGCATTTGTTAAAGCTTCCACTGAAATCTCGTAATCATCCCTTAACTGATCAAAAGTTATATTCCTAAAGCCTGGGTCATTTACGTCTGGAGACATTGAACAAGTTCTATTAGTTGGTCCCAGTACGCCCGCTACAAATTTCTGCTCTCTCGGATTTTTTTTCATGAAATCATCTACACATTTTCTTGCTATTTTACCACCCTCAAAATTAAGATCATAAGAATATTTTTCAAAATCATAATCTCTTTGAGAAACTTTTGTTGAATTAAAAGTATTTGTTTCAATAATATCCGCACCAGCGTCCAAATAAGATTTGTGAATCTCATAAATAATTTTTGGATTCGTAATATTGAGAATATCATTATTTCCTTTCAAAGATTTTCCAAAACTCTTAAACTTTTCTCCTCTAAACTGGTTTTCTGACAATTTCTTTTTTTGGATCATTGTCCCCATTCCACCATCTAGCAAAAGTATTTTTTTTTTTAAAACACTTTTCAAAGAATCATTACTATACATATTTTAACCCTTTAAAGTTCTAATACCAAGAATATGGCAAATTGCAAATGACAAATCAGCTCTGTTAAGAGTGTAGAAATGAAATTTGTTTACTCCTTCTTTCATAAGTTTTTTACATTGATCAGAAACTATCGTGGTAGCAACTAATCTTCTGGTTTCTGGATCTGAATCAAGTCCTTCAAACATTTTTATTAAAGATTCAGGCATTTTACAATTCATTTTTTTTGCAAATTCTATAGTTTTTTTGCAATTAGTTACAGGGAGAATTCCTGGAATGATCGGAATTTTTATACCTCTCTTAATTGCCCCATTTAGAAATTGAACGTAATACCTAACATCAAAAAAAAACTGGGTAATTGCCTGTGAAGCACCGAGGTCAATTTTTTTTCTCAGAATGTCATACTCTTGTTCCATTGATTTAGAATCAGGATGTTTTTCTGGATATGCAGAAACAGTAATATTAAAATTGTGTGTGTTTTTTAAAACTTTTATCAAGTCAGTTGCATACAAAAAGTCCGAACTAGGGTTTTTTATTTTTTTTTTTGGGTAATCTCCTCTCAGTGCAACAATATGTTTGATTCCAGCATTCCAATAATCTTCACTAATTTTTTCTATTTCCGACTTTGATGATCCTATACAAGTCAAATGGGCAGCAGGTTCAAGATTAGTTTTTTTTTTTAATTTCCTTTACTAAACTGTGTGTGTTTTCTCTTGTTGACCCTCCTGCCCCATAAGTAACAGATACAAAAGATGGTTTTAAAGGTTCCAATCTTTTTATATTTACCCACAATGTAGAAATATCTTTTTGATTCTTTGGTGGAAAAAATTCAAAAGAAACACTAATTTTACTACTTTTTATGGGCATTATATGTGACTTTTTTCTGATTTATTACAAATTTATTAGAACAAAAAAAAATTTTTTTTCTTTTTTGAGTTTTTTTTTATTATATAATGTTTTAAGTTAACATGTGAATTTTTACAAACTAAAATAAAATATGGTGAAATTTAAAACAATCTATATCAACATAGTATTTATTCTTGTAATATTGCTTTCAGTAAGTTTGTTTCACAGTAGTTCTATTGCAGCAGAAACTAGCGAAAATGGTGAAAACGATCCATACGAATCTGTAAATAGAAAAATTTTTGATTTAAACAACAATCTAGACGACAACTTTTTCAAACCGGTAGCCCGAGGGTGGAGAAAAATACCTGATATACCTCGTGACAATATTGCAAACCTAGCCTCTACAGCTAAAACACCAGTTAGCTTGGCAAATGCCATTCTACAGTTGGATGCAACAAGTATTGGCAACATACTTGGCAGATTCTTAATTAACATGACTTTTGGACTTGGAGGGTTGTTTGATGTTGCTGATACACAAAGCTTTGGTAATGTTGAAGAAGTTGACGAGGATTTTGGTCAAACTCTTGCTGTTTGGGGAGTTCCTGATGGACCATATGTTATGTTACCAATTTTTGGACCTTCCAGTGTAAGAGATACTTTTGGTATAGGAGTTGATACAATAACAAATCCTCTTTCATTTGGTTATCGAATGAATGGTATTGGTATGGAAGCACGACTGACTGGTCCAGTTGTCCGTGGTGTTGATCTTAGAGAACAATATCTTGACTATGTTGATGAAATTAGGGAAAGTTCTCTTGACTATTATGCAACAATGAGGAGTCTCTATAGACAGAAAAGAAGAAAAGAAATTTCTAATGGAGGTCAAATTGATGATAAAAATGCCTCTTTTGATGGTTTGCTTGATGACATCTACGGAGATATTGCCTATGCTGATGAAGAAGAGAATCTTCCAGAAACAAATGATTTTGAATTTGAAAATGAAAATGTTTTACAAACTGATATAACGGAGAACTCAGAACCTCAAACTATTATAGAAAATGGTAATGTCGCTGAAACTGATGACGTTGATACTAGTGTTGAGAAGCAAACTTTAGCGAAAATTGATAGTTCTCAAACTACTGTCAATGATGATGATAAGACTCCTAAATCTCAAACAAATAAAGGTAATTATAATGTTAAAAAGCAGGCTTCAGCATTTTCTTCATCATATAAACTTCTACCATCATCAAGCTACCGTTATACAGGAATAGAGTCGCCTGCATTTATAACTCCGGTTGCCATTCCAGCTATTGAGAATTATTTGCCATCTTCTAATTATCCTGCTTATAATGAACCAAGGGGTTATTACAGTAACTAATAATTTATGTTTTTCTTAAGATTTGGTTTATTATATATCATACTACTTTTGCCCTTCACAGCTATCTCTGATGAGAATATAGCCAAAAGCAAACGATTCATTGAAAAGCTTGGAAAAGAAGTCATAGAAAAAGTTTCTGATGAAAATCTAAGTGTCTCTGAAAGACACCTAAATTTTAAAAATCTATATCTTACTGCATTCGACAATTACTATATTTCAAGATTTGTTCTTGGACGTCATTGGAAAAAAATGGACAGCAATCTTCGAAGTAACTTTGTGGAATCATTTAATAATTATTTAGTATCAACATATGCTCCTAAATTTAAGGGATGGGAAGGAACATTTAAAGCTACTGACTCATTATTGGAAAATAATTATTATAATGTAAGGATGGATTTAATAAATAAAGAGGGACCAGTACTTAAACTTCAATGGAAAATGTATTTAGACAAAAATAAAAAGTTTAAAATTCTTGACGTAAATCTTGATGGTGTCAGTATGTTAGTAACACAAAGGGCTGAATTTTCATCAGTAATCAAAAATAATCCAAAAGGTGTTTTAGGATTGATCGAAGCGATGCAAAAGAAATCGTCTGGAACATAATCCTGAAAGACTTTTATTTGTTATCTGTGTTACTTAATTTGACTTCATGTTTAGGTCAAAATCTCCAACAAACAGTGCCAATGTGACAATACATTGGCATAAACAAAAGCGACAGATTCCAGGAGAATGGTAGTAGTTGTGAGTGGTAGGCCCGGAGGGACTTGAACCCCC
>CAYYMX010000035.1:0-12754 GCA_964473045.1 uncultured Alphaproteobacteria bacterium
TGCTTGAGTAAATCTAAAAATATTATCCACAAAAAGTAAAACGTCCTGCCCCTCTTCATCTCTAAAATATTCTGCCAATGTAAGTCCTGTAAGTGCTACTCTAGACCTTGCTCCGGGAGGTTCATTCATTTGGCCATATACCAAGGCAGCTTTTGACTCATTTGAGTCGAGTTTGATAACGCCAGACTCAATCATCTCGTAATATAGATCATTTCCTTCTCTTGTTCTTTCACCTACACCGGCAAATACGGAATATCCGCCATGACCTTTTGCAATATTGTTTATTAGCTCCATAATTAACACTGTTTTTCCAACTCCGGCGCCACCAAACAATCCGATCTTCCCTCCCTTGGCATAAGGAGCAAGCAAATCAACAACTTTAATACCTGTTATCAAAACTTCGGTTTCAGTTGATTGGTCAGTAAATTCCGGTGCATCTTTGTGAATTGGTGCTTTTAATTTTGTTTTAACAGGACCTCTTTCATCAACGGGTTCACCTACTACATTTAAAATCCTTCCAAGAGTTTCAGGTCCAACTGGTACAGTAATTGGGCTACCGGTATCTTTAACTTTTTGGCCTCTAACAAGACCATCTGTAGAGTCCATAGCTATAGTTCTAACAGTATTTTCTCCTAAATGCTGAGCCACTTCAAGTACGAGATCTTTTTTATCATGATTAACCACCAAGGCATTTAAAATTTCTGGTAAATTTTTTTCAAAACTTACATCAACTACAGCACCTAGAACCTGCTTTATTTTACCAAAGTTTGTTTCCATATTTTTCTCCATATTTATATTGCTTCTGCTCCTGAAATAATTTCAATTAACTCTTTTGTTATTACGGCCTGTCTCGATCTATTATAGTATAATGTTAGATCATCAATCATGTCATTGGCATTTCTTGTAGCATTGTCCATCGCAGTCATTCTTGAACCTTGTTCACTTGCCAGATTTTCCAAAAGTCCTGAATGGATTTGTATTGCAATATTTCTTGGTATAATTTCATCCAAAATTACTTCTTCAGAAGGTTCATATTCGTATGCAGCTGATTTACTAGAGTCATAATCATTATTTGTTGAATCTTTTTCTTCTGGTAAAATTTCAACTGGAAGAAGTTTTTGTTTTATAACTGTTTGCGAAATTGCACTCTTAAATTTGGTAAAAATTAGATAACATTCATCAATTTCATTGTTAGTAAAAAGTGTCATAGCTCTATCTCTTATTTCCGCAGATAATTCAAATTTAATTGATGGGTTCGCATAATCTATAAAACTATCAAGAATAGAGGCTTCAAATTTTTTTTTGAGAGAATTGTACGCCTTTTTTCCAACAAAAAGAAACTTTGGTGTCTTACCATCATTTTTAAGATTCTCACACGTATTTTTTGTAAACCTTATTATGGATCCATTAAACCCTCCGCAAAGACCTCTATCTGCTGAGCAGACAATAAGAAGTACATTTGAATTATTATCGTTTTTTTTTCCATATTTAAACGAACTTTTATTAACATTCTCGGTTAATGACTCAACAATATTCTTCATTTTTTCGGCATATGGCCTGGTTTTTTCAGCATTTTCTTGTGCTCTCTTTAATTTTGCAGCGGCAACCATCTTCATTGCTGAAGTTATTTTTTTGGTTGATTTGACGCTTGAGATTCTATTTCTTAGATCCTTAAGGCTTGGCATTTTTTTCCTCTAAAAATTGACCAACCATTTTCTCAATAAATACATTTAAATTTTTTTCTAATTCTTGTGAAATTGATTCTTCAATTCTAATTTTTTCGAGTAAAACCTTACCATCACCTCTAATTTTTGTTAAAAGAAATTTTTCAAAACTAGTAACAGCACCAATTTCAACTTTATCTAGAAATCCTTTTACTCCTGCAAAGATTACGACAACCTGTTCTTCAACTTTAAGAGGCATGTATTGTGCTTGCTTTAGAATTTCAGTTAGTCTTCGTCCTCTATCAAGTAAATTGCGAGTTGATTGATCTAAATCAGATGCAAATTGAGAAAAAGATTCCATTTCTCTGAACTGGGCTAAGTCAAGTTTTATTGATCCCGAGACTTGCTTCATTGCCTTAATTTGTGCAGCGGAGCCGACTCTACTTACAGAGAGACCAACATTTACAGCAGGTCTGATCCCTTTAAAAAATAGTTCTGTTTCTAAAAAAATTTGTCCATCAGTAATAGATATTACATTTGTTGGAATATAAGCAGAGACGTCACCAGCTTGTGTTTCAATTACAGGTAAAGCTGTAAGAGAACCTCCCCCATTTTTTTCACTCATCTTTGCTGCTCTTTCCAATAATCTAGAGTGAATATAAAAAACATCGCCTGGATAGGCCTCTCTTCCAGGCGGTCTTCTTAACAATAAGGACATTTGTCTGTAAGCAACTGCTTGTTTTGAAAGATCATCATAAAAAATCACTGAATGCATTCCATTGTCCCGAAAGTATTCTCCCATTGTGCATCCTGTATATGGAGCTAAAAATTGAAGCGGAGCAGGATCGGAAGCAGTAGCCGCCACTACTATGGAGTATTTAAGTGCGTCATGATCCTCAAGAGTTTTTACAATTTGTGCTACTGTAGATCTTTTTTGTCCAATTGAGACATAAATACAATAGAGTTTTTTTGATTCATCTTTAGAAGAGTTTATTTCTTTCTGATTTAAAATTGTATCAATTATCACAGACGTTTTTCCCGTCTGTCTATCCCCAATTATTAATTCTCTTTGTCCTCTTCCAATTGGTATAAGACTATCAATGGCTTTTATACCCGTTTGCATTGGTTCATGGACAGACTTTCTGGGGATTATACCAGGAGCTTTTACTTCAACTCTTTTAAATTCAGTGTTAGCCAAAGCACCTTTGCCATCGATTGGGTTTCCAAGACCATCAACAACTCTTCCCAACAATGATTTTCCCGTTGGGACTTCCACAATTGATTTTGTTCTTTCAACTATATCACCTTCTTTAATAGACTTGTCATTCCCAAAAATAACTACGCCAACGTTATCATCTTCAAGATTTAAAGCCATTCCTTTGATTTTCCCAGGAAACTCAAGCATTTCTCCAGCTTGAACGTTGTCAAGACCATAAACTCTTGCAATCCCATCTCCAACAGTCAAAACTGTTCCTACCTCAGATACCCTTGCTCCTTGATCAAGACTTTCAATTTCAGTCTTTAATATTTCAGATATTTCAGATGCATCTATAGCCATTTTAAATGTAACCTTTCATTGATGTTTTACAATTTATTAATTTTGATCTCACTGAATTATCAGTCATTATAGATTTAATCTTGAGAATTGTTCCACCTATTATTTCAGGGTCAACAATTTTATTTAATTCAATTTTTAACTTAAGTCTTGTTTCTAGCTTTTTTTTAATTTCATTTTCAGCATCTTTTTGTAAAGGGCTAGCAGTTGTAATAGTAACCTTGGTTATACCATTCTTACGGTTAAGGAATTCTTGAAATTTAAAGTAAATTCTTTCAATCATTGGTAACTTTCCATGCTTTGTGACTGTGATTAAAAAACCTTTAAATATTTTAGAATATAAAAATTTCTTAGAAATTTTTTCTATGGCGTTAGCTTTTTGAATGTTTTTTATCATAGGGCTTTTGGTTATACTCAAAAATTCTTTATTTTTTTTTAATAAAGAGATGAAGTGACTAAAATTTTTTTTAATTTCTTCAATATTTTTAGTGTTTTCTGAAACAAGAATTATTGCATTTGAATATCTTGTTGAGATTTCATTTATATCTTGTGTATTTATATTCAAAAAACCTCCTGAAATAAATGTCTGTTATTAGCATAAGATAATAATGTATTCAATAATTGAAAATTAATATTTTATAAAAAAACTGTTGGATCAACATCTGTATATATTCTTACATTATATGGTGGAATTATTTTAAGTAAATAATTCTTGATTTCCCTCTGGCCGGAGTTCTTTTTTCCCATTTTTAATAAAATTTTATATCTATATCTCTGATTTCTTTTGAAAATTATTGCTGGTGCAGGCCCATATACAAGCAAATTTTTAAATATTGTTTTTAGATTATTAGAAATTTTTTTGCTGTAACTTTTTGCTAGATTTTCCTTAAGACTTTCAATTGTCAATGAAATAAGATTGGAAAATGGCGGTTGTAAACTTTGTTTTCGTAATTTAATTTCCCATTTATAAAATTTTTCTTTATCATTTGATTTTACAAATTTTATGACTGGGTGTTCGGGCTGAAAACTTTGAATAAACACTTCACCAATTAAATTTATTCTGCCTGCTCTCCCGGAGACTTGAACTATTTGTTGGAATGCTTTTTCATTTGATCTAAAATCAAAATCGTTCAGCAGATTATCAATATTTAGTATACCAACAGTTTTGATATTTGGGAAATTATGCCCTTTTGAAACTAATTGAGTTCCTATAATTATGTCTACTTTGTTTGAAACAATATTTTCTATAATTTTTTCAAATTTTTTTTTGTTCTTTGTATAATCACTTGAAAGCATGCAAATTTTAGCTTTTGGAAAAAGATTTGTTATTCTTTCAGAAATCTTTTCGATACCCGTACCAGGAAATTTTAATTCTCCATCACAATTGCTACATTTGTTAACAAAATTTTCTTTATAATTACATTGATGGCACAGCAAATAACTATTTTTGGAATTAATTTTACTATGTAAAACTAGAAAAGTGTTGCAGTTTATACAGGCTTTGGAAGAACCACATTTTTGACAAATTACAAATGGAGCATAGCCTCTTTTGTTAATAAAAATTAGTGTTTGCAAATTTTTTTTAAGATTATAATTAATTGTGTTCTCAAGCTTTTTTGAAATCATAGTATTTTTTTTTTCCATTTTCATATCTACAGATGAAATAGTTGGTAAAGGCGATTTGTTAATTCTTTTTTGCATTACAACTCTTTTATATTTTCCTAATAAAAAGTTCGAAATAGTTTCAACTGATGGGGTGGCTGAGCAGAGTATGGATAAACAATTTGATTTTTTAGCTCTGACTACTGCAAAATCTCTAACATTAAAAATTATTTGTTCTTGTTGTTTGTATGAAATATCATGCTCTTCATCAACAACTATTAGGCCTAAATTTTTAAATGGCAAAAATAACGCTGACCTTGTACCTAAAATTAAATCTATTTTACCAGTAGCAGCTCCTAGCCAAATAAGTTCTTTTTTTTTTTTTGTAATTGATGAGTGATAAACTTCTGGGCTTAAATTGAAATCCTTAATAATTTCTTTGACCCATTGCTGAGTTAAGATTATTTCGGGAACTAATATTAGGCATTGGTAACCCATATTTATAATCTCAGCTGCTTTGTGCATATACACTCGGGTTTTACCTGACCCAGTGACACCATCTAGAACTACAACATTAAAATCTTTGCAATTAAATAATTTTAAAAAATTAATTGCACTTATTTGATCACTAGTTAGTTCTAGTTTTTTAATATTCAAAGAAGGATTTTTTTTCTTTTTATTTAAAATTTCATATTGCTCAATTTTTTTGGGAAAAGCTGAAAGAAAAAGCTTGAAAATTAAAGATAATTTGTTGCATGAATAATTTGCCAGAAAAAAGAGACTTTCAACTAATTCCTTGTTAAAAGTAACTTCTCTAAATACCTTTTTTATTTCTTTGATTGAGTTTTTAAATTCTACTGACTTTTCAATCCTACAAATCATACCAATGTAGTTTTTTCCTCTAAAATCTACCTCAACTAAGTTCCCAATTTTAGGACTGTGATTTCCTGAAGTTTTTATTTTGTAATAAAATGTTTTATCTGTAGCTACAGGAAGGAGAATTTCTAGAATCATTTTTATAATTATATATTATTTTTTTTTTTACCAAAACATTGTGAAATTTTAACAATCAAATATTATTATTTAATATGATTAAAAAGGAAATTAATAAAAAAAATGTAGAAGATTTTCTTTTAAAAAATCCTGATTTTTTTTTATCAAACCCCAAAATACTTACAAAACTAAGTTTTCCATTTGCCACAAAGAAAAATTTTTCTGATGAGAATGTTATTTCATATGAAGATTGGGTTATTAAGAGCTTAAAGAAGAAACAAAAAAACATTATTGATAATGCAAAATATAATTTTTTTACACAAAAAAAAATCCTTGAGGCTGTCATTGAACTTTTAAAAAAAAAAAAAATAGAAGATTTTTTGTATTTTTTAAGAGAAAAATTACCAGAATTTTTTGAACTGGAAATAATTAATTTTGCAACTAGTAAATCCTTAATAACTGAAAAATACAATTTTATTTTGATGGAAGAGAACAATGTTTTATCAATCCATAATATAAATGATGTTTTGATTATGGACGCTGTAGATAAAGACATGGGAATTTTTAATGATGTCAAATCAAAAATTTATTCGAATGCAGTTTTTTCATTTGATAGTGAAATTTTTAATACCCCATCACTCTTAATTTATGGTAGCAAAGGCAAACATTTTTTAGATAATAAAGCATATGATTTGATTCTTTTTTTTTCAAAATTTGTTGAAGAAAAATTAAGGCAATTAATCTAATGTCTTTAAAACTAAATGAATATTTTGATCAATGGATAGAGTGGATAAAATTTGAAAAGAGACTTAGTCAAAATACTGTTGACTCATATAAACGAGATTTAAAATTTTTTTTAGAATTTTTGGAATCTTTTTATAATAAAGATATTGTTGTTGAAGACGTAGCTAAGCTAAATGAAGAGGATTTAACTTCATGGTTTTTTTCAAGATTAGAAAAAGGTTCTAGTCATAGAAGTAATGCAAGAGCCTTGTCTTCAATGAAAAGTTTTTTTACATTTCTCAAGAAAAAAAAAAAAATATCAAATTCTAAATTTCTTAGATTAAGAGCCCCCAAATTTGAAGATTCTTTGCCAAGACCTCTTTCAAATGATCAAATAAAAAATATTGTTAAAGCAGTTTGTAGTGAAAAAGTTCGATGGATATCAATGAGAAATCTATCAGCAATTTTGTTGATGTGGGGTTATGGATTAAGAATAAGTGAAGTTATAAACTTAAAGTATAATAATCTTAAAGTGTCTGATCTAAAAATTCTTGGCAAAGGGGGTAAATACAGAATTATCCCTATTTCAGACCTGCTTCTAAATTTTATTAAGAGAATGATATTTGAATGTCCACATAAAATTGATGAGAATGAATTTGTATTTCTTGGAAAAAGAGGTCGAAAAATTAAAGCATCGATAATGCAAAAATTAATTAGAGAATTAAGATACAAACTTATGCTACCTGATAACACTACACCGCATTCATTGAGACATACATTCGCAACTGAACTTCTTGAGAATATGGTGGATTTAAGATCAATTCAAGAGTTGCTTGGTCATTCTTCTTTGACATCCACACAAAAATATACCTCTATTAGTTCTGAGCGATTAAAGACGGTGATTAACAAATTTCATCCAAGATCAAAATAATTACGAAGTTTCGTATCTGAAAGTTAATTTCATTTGACCAGCAACTTTTACAATTTCTGATAAACATTGAGGTGCGTTTTCGTCTCTTATGGATATTGCAAATCTAGCAATATACTGGGTATTTTTAGGAAAAGAAATCTTTTCTGTGTTCATTCGAACAATGATTGCATTGTTTTCATCAAGAGTTTTAATGATTTTGTTAAGTAAACCTTTTTGATCATCTCCCGATAAAACTATCCTATGAGTGATTTTTGATGTTGGGCCTGTATCTGTATTGATTGGTAAAACATGAACTTGGACTTTACCGTTCTCTGATGACTTTAGTTTGCTAAGACCGTCCTCCAATTTATTTATATCAATACTATCAGTATTATGATAAACCATTGTCAATTCACATACTCTTCCAAGTGTTGCAAATGTAACCCCAGAGAATTCACCGTTCAAATCTGTTAGATATGATGTAACTTCTGAAATTAAATTTGGTTTGTTTTCTCCTAAATAAGAGATTATTGCGTTTTGTGTCATGATTAAGATTTAATTACTTTTGCCATCGCCTCACCTATTCTAGTTATTGTATCAGCAACTTCAACCCCTGCAGAGCGTAAAGCTTCCTTTTTGGCATCAGCAGTTTCATCTCCACTATTAACGATTGCTCCTGCGTGGCCAAGTTTTCTTCCTTTTGGCGCGGCTGCACCAGCAACAAATGCAGCAACCGGCTTTTTGTAGCTATTCTTCCAACTCTTTATAAAATTTGCTCCTTCTATTTCTGCTGTTCCTCCAATCTCACCAATTAATACAATACCATCTGTTTCATCATCTTTTAGGAAAAGTTCTAAGGCATCAACGAAATTTGTACCATTAACTGGATCACCTCCAATTCCTATTATTGTTGATTGTCCAAGTTCAGAGGTTTGAACAGCTGATTCATAAGAAAGAGTTCCTGACCTTGAGACAACACCAATTCTTCCAGGTTTGCAAATATGGCCAGGAATAATACCAATTTTTCCGATGCCAGGAGTAAGAACACCAGGACAGTTAGGACCAATAAGTCTTGTGCTTGATCCCTTCATTTCTCTTTTCACTCTTTGCATATCACTGGTAGGAATTCCATCGGTAATGCAAACAATTAAATCTAATTCTGCCTCAACCGATTCTAGAATAGCATCAGCAGCAAATGGAGGTGGAACAAATACGCCACTTGCATTACATCCGGTTTTTTTTTTTGCTTCGGCTACAGTATTGAAAACTGGTATTTTTAGGTGTTTTGTTCCTCCTTTTTCTGGTGTTACTCCCCCAACCAAATTTGTATTATATTCTAATGCTCTTTCAGAATGGAAAGTTCCTTGAGCACCAGTGAATCCTTGACAAATAATTTTTGTTTCTTTTGTAATTAAGACTGCCATTATTATTTTTTATTTTTTACCATTTGAACCACATCTTTTGCAGCCTGCTCCATTGTATCAACTGGCTTTATTGGAAACCCAGAGTTTTTTAAAATTTTTATACCCATTTCAACATTTGTTCCCTCTAATCTAACAACTAACGGTTTGTCAAGACCAACTTCTTTTGAAGCATCAACTAAACCCTCAGCAATATCATTGCATCTCATCATCCCTCCAAAAATATTAATTAGAATGCCCTGCACATCTTTATCTCTGTAAATTAATTTGAATGCTGCAGCAACTCTTTGTGGTGTAGCAGCTCCAGCAACATCCATAAAATTGGCAGCTTCTCCACCATAAAACTTTATTATGTCCATAGTTGCCATCGACAATCCAGCGCCATTAACCATTAATCCAATATTTCCATCCAATTTCACATAGTTTAAATCATGTCTTGATGCTTCTAGTTCAAGAGGATCATATTCATTTTCGTCTTTCATTTCAGCAACTCCTCTTTGTCGATATAGTGCATTGTCGTCAAACGATGCTTTGCAGTCTAAAATCAGGACACCCCCACCTTTAACCACAGCAAGAGGATTCACTTCAATCATAGATGCATCAAGACTTGTAAAAGCTTTATAAATTGACAGTATGTTTTTTTGTGCTTTCTTTGCAGTTTGTCCAGTTAAACCTAAATTGTAAACTATTGTTCTTGCATGATGAGTGAGTAAGTCTGACCCAGGGGAAATATTAACCTTAAAAATTTCGTTCGGATGCTTTTCTGCTACCTCCTCAATATCTATCCCTCCCCTTTTTGAAGTGATAATTGTATTTCCTCCGGTTTCTCTATCTATCGTAACGCACAAGTAGAATTCTTTTTCAATTTTGTAGGCTTTTTCTAAATAAATTCTCTTGACAATTTTTCCAGAGTTACCTGTCTGAGGCGTAACAAGTTTCATACCAAACATTTTATCAACAGTTTTTATAACCTCTTCATCACTGTTGCAAACTTTTACACCACCAGCTTTTCCTCTTCCACCTGCATGAACTTGTGCTTTTACAATAACTTTTTCTTCGTTTAACCATGAAACAATATTTTCTGCTTCATGTGTTTGATATACTACATCTCCTGGTGGAATAGATCCTCCAAACTTAGACAAAAGTTGTTTAGCTTGATATTCATGAATATCCATAATAGAATCTTTAAAAACAAATAAATAAAACTTTCAGAAAGGAGAATATATCTAAAATTGTCAAATTAGACTAGTAATTTTTTACATTTTTTTGTTAACTCTATTACAGATTTTTTCGAGTACAAAAATTTTTTATTTTCTTCTTTAGATAGATTTAATTCTATAATTTTCTCAACACCACACTTGCCAATTATAACAGGGACACCTATGAATAGATCATTTATACCATACTCGCCCTCTAGATATGCAGAGCAAGGCAACAGTTTTTTTTGATCAAAAATAAAAGATTCTAACATTTCAATTGTACTACATGCTGGAGAAAAAAAAGCTGAACCATTTTTCATTAATGAAACAATTTCTCCTCCACCGTTTTTTGTTCTTTCTATCAAATCATCAAGTAATTTTTTTGTTAGTTTTCCTTTTAATATAAGTTGTCTTATAGGAATTCCAGAGATTGATGTGTAATCAAGTAAAGGTACCATTGTATCACCGTGACCACCAAGTACCATGGTCTGAATGTTTTCCATTGAGATCCCAAGTTGTTGTGACAAAAAAAACTTAAACCTTGCTGAATCTAAAATTCCTGCCATCCCTACAATCATATTCTTTTCTAAATTTGCTATTTTTTTTAATGACCAAACCATTGCATCAAGGGGGTTGGTAACACAAATAACAAATGATTTTGGACTATGTTCCTTTATTGCCTTTCCAATCTCAGAAATGATAGCAAAATTTACTTCTATTAAATCATCTCTGCTCATGCCTGGTTTTCTAGGGATTCCAGCTGTAATTATGATTACATCACTATTTTTTATTTTTGAAATCTTGGTTGATCCTTCAATATTTAAATTAATATTATCTATAGCTAGGCTCTGTCCTAAATCAAGGCATTTCCCTTTAGCTAGTCCTTTTGCAATATCAATCATAACAATGTTACCAAGCTTTTTTCTTGAGATACTGTACGCTAAAATACTACCAATATTTCCTGCTCCTATTAAACTAATTTTTTTCAAAGTTTTGAATGCTCCACAAATAATTGAAGGTTGATTTTATATTATGTCTAAACCAATATCTACTGAATTAGCACTATTTGTAATTTTCCCCGTTGAGATATAATCGGCTCCAAGAAAAATAAATTTTTTAAAGTTTTTAAGATTAATTCCACCACTGATCTCAAAAGTTGTAAAAAAATCATATTTCTCTTTTAGTTCAATGCTTTTTTTAATTTCTAATGGTGACATATTATCAAGTAAAATGTATTTAGCTCCAGCTAGCATAGATTTTTTTACTTCTTCAATTGTCTCGCATTCAATTTTATAATTTTTAATGTTTTTTTCCTTTAAAACTTTTAAAGTATTGTCAATGCCGCCTAAAACTTCTATGTGATTATCTTTAATTAAAATCTCATCATGTAAACCTATTCTATGGTTTTTTGCTCCGCCGACTGTGGTTGCATATTTTTGAAGTTTTCTTAGGCCAGTAATTGTTTTTCTAGTGTTTAATAATTTAGTGTGTGATTTTTTTAGCAATAAAACAAATCTAGATGTGTAGGTTGAAATGCTTGATAGGTGTTGTAAAAAATTTATGACACTTCTTTCAAGCATAAAAATTTTTTTGCATTCTCCACTGATTTCTAAAATTGCAGAACTCTTGCTTACAATTTGCCCATCCTTATAAAATAACTTTAATTTTAATTCAGGAAATCTCTCGAAAATAAAATTTTGGACGAAATGTATTCCACATAAAACAATTTCTTCTCTAACTCTCAAATGAGCAGTTATTTTAGTTTTTTTGCTTATTAGTATATTTGATGTGATATCATTTTTAAGACTTTTTCCATTTAGATCATCAAAGAGATCAGCCTCAATTTTTTTAACTGCTATTTTTGTAAGTTCATTTAAATTCAAAGCTTTATAATAGTTTACTTAGTTTTAGCATTGTATTGAGTGGTTTCTTTGCCTTCAATATTAATTCTCTGTTAATTTTAATTTCTGGTGATAAGGATTCGAGACAGTCTCTCAATTTTTCTATTGTATTAAGTTCCATATAAGGACAATTGGAGCAAGAACAATTTCCATCATTGCCAGGAGCAATAAGAAACTTTTTCTTAGGCTCAACTTTTTTCATCTGATGAATCAAATGAGGTTCTGTAGCTATAATGAACTTCTCAGCTGAACTTGTGGTGACAAACTTCAGCAAAGCTGATGTGGAGCCAACAAAATCTGAGTGAGCCAAAATACTTTCAGGACATTCTGGGTGAGCTATGACTTTTGCATCAGGGTTTCTGATCTTTAATCTCACAAGTTCTTTTTCTGAAAAAGTTTCATGAACGATACAGGATCCATTCCACAAAATCATATTTTTCCCAGAGATTTTATTTAAATAATTACCTAAATGTTTGTCAGGAGCAAAGATGATTTTTTGACTTTTTGGGAGGCTTTGAATTATTTTTAATGCATTTGAAGAAGTTACTATAATATCAGATAGAGCTTTTATTTCTGCAGAACAGTTTATATATGAAATTACTAAATGATTAGGATAATTTTTTTTAAAATTTTCAAATTTATCTGTTTGACAAGATTCTTCTAGTGAACAACCAGCATCGATATCTGGTAGAATTACTTTTTTGTTAGGGCTCAAAATTTTAGCAACTACTGCCATAAATTTCACACCACAAAATACTATTGTCTTTGCATTTGGTCGTTTTAATC
>CAYYMX010000036.1:0-12660 GCA_964473045.1 uncultured Alphaproteobacteria bacterium
TTGCATCCTTGCTGGTTTTCAAGACCAGTGCATTCGACCACTCTGCCATCTCTCCGTTAATGTGAGTGCGTATTTCAGAAGATTCCATTTTAAATATTATCAACTCAATTTGCACTCAAAATTGATATAACCTTTTTAGATTATAACAAAATACACAAAAAAGTTTTAAATTCAATAGATTTGAAAATTGTTGTAAACTAAATTTCTAGTTTAAGCTTAAACAAAAGACAATGTTAAAAAAATTTAAGGCATTTATTGTAGATAAGAATAAAGACCAAACTGTTCATGGAATTAAAGATATAGAAAAAGATGAACTTATGTCTGGAAATGTCTTAGTAGAGATAAAATACAGTAGTTTTAATTTTAAAGACGGTCTTGCAGTTACTGGAAAACTTCCAATTATTAAAAAATTCCCAATGATTCCAGGAGTTGATTTTGTAGGCAGTGTTATAGAATCTTCAAATAATAATTATAAAAAAAATGACTTAGTAATTTTAAACGGTTGGGGTGTTGGTGAAAAACATTTTGGTGGTTTTTCTCAATATGCCAGAGTAAATGAAGATTGGTTAATACCTATGCCTAAGAGGTTTAGTGAAGAAGAAGCAATGATTATAGGTTCTGCTGGCTATACAGCATCTCTTTGTGTATTAGAAGTTATTCAAAAAATAAAACCTGAAAAAGGAAAAATATTAGTTACTGGTGCTTCTGGTGGCGTTGGAAGCGTAGCAATTCATTTATTATCTAAATTAGGGTATAAAGTAACTGGTTTATCAGGTAAAAATAAAGATTTTTTACTCAATATTGGAGCTACAGAAGTTTTAAATAGAAAAAACTTTAATGTCTCGGAGAAACCGTTACAAAGTGAAAAATGGGCAGGAGCAATTGATACGGTTGGAAGTGATATATTGTCGACTATATTGTCTGAAACCACGTATGATGGAATTGTTGCCTGTACTGGTTTAGCAAAGGGTCCAAATTTAAATACTACCGTTTTTCCTTTTATTTTAAGAAATGTAACTTTAGCTGGTGTTGATTGTGTTTATGCTAGTTATGAAAAAAGAGTTAATGCGTGGAAGTTTTTAGAAGATTTAATTGATGTAAATATTTTAGAGAAGATCAAATCTATTAAATCACTAGAAGATATTCCTAAACTTTCAAATGATATATTGGCAGGCAAAATTCAAGGTAGAACAGTAATCGATGTAAATAAATAAAACTATTCATTTAACATAATATATATTATGCGATAATTATCATGATGTCATATAAAAGGCATACTTCAGGAAAATCAATAGCCAGAGCCTAAATAGAGCATTGCACTACCATACAAAACTCCAGTAACTATAAATATTATAAAAGTGTATCCCATAATTTGTCTCATATGGAGTCCAGCAATTGCTAATAAAGGTATAGTCCAGAATGGTTGAATCATGTTCGTCCATTGATCACCATAAGAAACACCTAAGACTATAACGTATGGCATTACATCTAAACTTTTAGCAGCCTCAATCATTACAGGACCTTGAACGGCCCATTGCCCTCCTCCAGATGGTATAAACATATTGACTAAACCACCAGATAAGAAAGAAAAAAAACCTAATGTTTCTGCAGATGAAAAGCTGGCTATGTAATTTGCAAAAACGTTTATTAATCCTGTATCAGCCATCATTCCCATAATCCCAGCATAAAATGGGTATTGAAGAATTATAGGACCAACTGTTACAGAAGCATTATTAACTAGTTTGACATAGTGAATAGGTGAATTGCATAATATTAATCCAAAGCATAAAAAAGTCCAACTAACAAAATTTAGATCTAAAAAGAAACCTTTCTCGTAAAAAGTATATAAAACAAAAAACAACAATGAAGAACCTGTAAAAAGACTAATTAGTCTATTATTTTCAATTACTTCCGAAAAGTTTCTAGAGTTACTTGTTACATTTATTTTTTCTTTTTTAAATTTCTTTAGATCAACTTGAATGATTTCTTTTTCACTAGTTGGTCTCATTAAAGGGCTAATATAAGTTATAATTATTAGTGTAATTAATGCTAAAGTAATATTGAACGATGTAAATATAGTTTCTGTTACAGGGATAATACCTATTTCTGATTCAAGTGGATGGTTTTCCGATGCTACAAATAATGCAGAGGATGATGAATAACCCATATGCCAAATAACATAGCCGGAATAAGCTGAGGCTACAAGAAGAGGATAATGTACTTTAATCTTTTTCTTTTGACAGCCAATTGCCACAAATTTGGCTATAATTCCTCCAACAATTAGTCCAAATGACCATGCAAATAAACTGGCTAGACCAGAAATAAATGTTACTAAAGAGTATGCTTGAACAGATGAATTTGGGTATGACCCAACTTTATTTAATAAATTTTCTATTGGATCTGTATGAGCTAATGCATGAGCAGTTATCATTATAATTGAAATTTGAGCTGTAAAGGTAAAAAGCTTAGGAAGTCCCCCTCCCCAAGCTTTTAAAGTTTCTATTCCTGATGTATCTGTAAAATTAAGCGCAAAAAAGAAAGTTAGGACAGATAATACTATTACAAATATAAAAGCATCTGGGTAATACTTCTCAACCAATCTAACAAATGGTTTTGCTAAAAAATCAAAGGTCCTAACTTTCTTTAAAGACATTTTAATTCATCTTTAAGGCAATTAGTTTCCCTTCTTTCATTATAGGAATAATTATTAGTCCCTTATCTAGAATCACTTCATGATCAGCAGCACCTTCTCCAACATCCATTAATATTTTAAAGCTACCACTCTTTTTAATTCTATAGAGTTTACCTCCTGTCCAGTCAGTTACATAATATGCACCTTTTCCATCTGATTCAATTCCATCTAAATTTCCAATTTTTTTTGAACCAAGGTTTTTCAATTTTTTAGTATGAAGGTTTACACTTTTTAAACTACCTTTTAGTTCGGGTGTGCCCCAACCTTCCATAACTGCTCCCCAACTGCCAACAATTAAGTTGCCATCTTCATCATCTATATGAATTCCATTAGGGGCTAATCCAGGACTATAATACCATAGTGTTAATTGTCCAAATGAATTAAGTCTATAAATAGTATCTGTATATGTATCACCCACATAAACATTTCCATATTTATCATGAGTAACATCATTCATACAAAAAGAACCTACTCCCTTATATTTATTTATAATTTTTGAAGTTGCAATATCCACCTCAACTAATTCATCGACATCAGCAATAAATAACTTATCATTAACAATTGTCAGACCTTTTGGAGCATTTAAAGATTTAACCCATTTTAATTCTATAATTTTGCCATCTAAACCCACTTTTGAAATAAAACCAGTACCGTCTTTATTAAATGGATGTTCAGTAATATTTGAAACATAGAGAACTTCATTCTTTTGGTCAAATACCACTGATTCTGGTAATTCAAAAACTTTTTCTGTTTCCCAAAAAGTCTCTAAATGACCTTTTGCCAATAAAGTTTTATCAATTAAAGCAAAAGATAAAATTAGTAAGAACATTAATATTTTTTTCACGATTATTTCCTTTCTTTTATTAGTTTAAATTACTACTAGGCATAGATAAATCCAATTTCCCTTTATCAGCAGAATCTGGCCATCTTTGGGTAATAGTTTTTCTTTGAGTGTAAAATCTTAATCCATCTGGTCCATAAATGCTTAAGTCACCAAATAAAGAGTTTTTCCATCCTCCAAAACTATGAAATGAAGAAGGAACAGGTAAAGGAATGTTTACACCAACCATTCCTATCTTAACGTTATTACAAAAGTTCCGAGCATACTTACCATTGCTTGTAAAAATACAACATCCATTACCAAATTGATTTTTATTTATTAATTCTACAGCCTCATTTATCGAATCTATTTCAATAATTTGAAGAACAGGGCCAAATATTTCATCTTGATATGATTTCATTGAACTATTGACATTGTCAATTAATGTAGGACCCAAAAAATATCCTTTAGTAGAGTTTTTTTTGGATAACTCTCTACCATCAATTAATACTCTTGCCCCCTCTTCTTCTGACATGTTGATACATTTTTTTACTTTTAGAAGATGTTCATAGGAAACTAAAGGCCCAAAACTGTTTAAATTTTTATTTTTTTGTCCCACCTTAAGGGTTGAAATCTTATTTGATAAAATATTCAGGAAGTTTTCTTTAATTTCTGGCAACACCAATGCCACGGATAAGGCCATACATCTTTGTCCCGATGACCCAAAAGCAGCAGATATTAATTGATCAGAAGTATATTCAATGTCAGCATCAGGCATTACTAATGCATGATTTTTAGCACCACCTAAAGCCTGACACCTTTTTCCATTCTTTGCTGAGTTTTCATAAATCTTTTTAGCTACAGGTGTTGAACCTACAAAACTTACTGCCTTAACTCTTGGATCCTCAATCAAATGATCAACAACTTCTTTATTTCCATTTAAAACATTTAATAATCCTTTAGGAGCCTTAGTTTTTGAAAATAATTCTGCAATGTACATTGAACTAATAGGATCTTTTTCAGAAGGTTTAAGAATAAATGCATTTCCAGCAGCTATAGCTAATGGAAACATCCATAAAGGAACCATAGTTGGAAAATTAAATGGAGTAATACCTACGACTATTCCTAGTGGTTCAAACTCACTCCATGAATCGATAGAGGTGCTAATATTTTTGTTAAACTCTCCTTTTAAAATCTGTCCAATTCCACAAGCATATTCAACATTTTCGATGCCACGCCTAATTTCTCCTATTGCATCTTCTTTAACTTTACCAAGATCATCTGAAATCTTTTCTGCTATATTATCAATATTCTCTTCTAGTAAAATTTTGTATTCAAATAAAACTGAAACTCTTTTAGCAATTGAAAAAGATTTCCATTCATTAAAAGCCTCCATTGAATTATTAATTGTTTTTTCTATAGTTTGAGGAGCCGCAGAATTAATAAACCCTATCTTTTTTCCATTATTAGGATTAAAAATATCTATTATCTTACCATTATCAAAGCTAGTTTTACCTGATATTAAATGACCTATTTTTGATTTATAAATTTGAGACCTCATTAGAACGATTATTATAATTTATAATATATAATTTATTTTTCTTTAAATGCTAGACTTTAATTTTAAGCCCATCGTAAGCAGGTTCGCAATTCTTAGGAAGTAATGATGAAATATAATCATAATCAACGTCATAATTCATATGAGTTAACACAGCTCTTTTTGGCTTTAATATTTCAATCCATTTCATTACTTTCTCAAAATGCACATGAGATTTATGAGGTTTAAACCTTAAACAGTCAACTATCCAAAGATCTAAATTCTTTAATTTTTTAAAAACTTTTTCACTTATTTCTAAAACATCAGGGGAGTAAGCAATATTATTTATTCTAAAGCCTGTAGATTCAATAAACCCATGATTCTGTTGAAAACCTAATATTTTAACATTTTTAATTTTAAAATAACCATCAATCTCATTTGGTATTAAACACGGTTTATAATAAAAACCATTTGCTTTAGGAGAAAGTTTTTCAAAAACATATGAGAATCTTTGGCAAATTTCTTTTATAACTTCTTTTCTGGCATAAAGGTTTATATCTTTTTTCATAAGAACATTAAGAAATCTAAAGTCATCTATTCCATTTATGTGATCCGCATGACAATGTGTAATTAATACACCATCGAGATTTGTAACATTAGCATTTAGCAATTGCTGTCGAAGATCTGGTGTAGCATCAACAAGGATTGTTGTATTTTTACTCTTTATAAGAATAGACGATCTTAGCCTTCTATTTTTAGTGTTATTAGGATTGCAATCCCCCCAATTATTTCCGATTGCAGGTACTCCTGAAGAACTACCACAACCTAATATTGTAATTTCAAACTTCATTCTTAATATTGGAAAAAAGTTTAAAAAAATTATCAGTTGTTATCTTTGCAGCTTTTTCAAAATCTATTTTTTTTATTTCAGCTATTTTTTGTAGAGTAAATCTAGTATTTGATGGTTCATTTCTTTTTCCTCTATAAGGCATAGGAGATAAATACGGTGCATCTGTTTCAACTAAAATTCTATCTAGAGGTGTATACTTAACTATTTCGTTTAGTTTGTTAGCATTTTTAAACGTAATTATACCAGAGAATGAAATATAAAACCCATTATTAAGCGCACATTCTGCCAATTCTTTTGTTGATGTAAAACAGTGAATCAAACCTTTTGTCATGTACTTTGGGGTAAATCTATTTAAGGAAGCAATAGTATCTTCTTCAGCACTTCTAGTATGAACAATAATTGGTGTATTTGTTTTTCCCGCAATTTCCATGTGTGTTTCAAAATAATTTATTTGATTGCTCCTATTTTGGGCATTTCTAAAAAAATCTAATCCTGTTTCCCCTACCCCAATAACCTTCTCTTTTGACAAATTCTTTTCAAGTATAGTTTTTAATTTGTCAATCTCGTTTAATTTAAATTTTTCTGGAACATTATTTGGGTGTACTCCTGTACTACACCAAATATTCTCATACTTCTTAGCAATTTTATAAATATTAGAAAATTTTTCGAAATTTACAGAAATACTTAGTAAAAATTCAACATTATTTAAGCGAGCATTCTTAATTACTTCATCTAAATCATCATTAAAATCATCAAAATCTAGATGGCAGTGCGAGTCAACTATTTTGTGTTTCATATCTAGGAAACAATGGTTTTGGATCATTTAATTTGTGACCCTTTAAAATTATATGATTAGTTGATAAAAACTTAAATTTTCTTGCTGATTCTTTAATATTTAACATATCCAAAATATTTTTTGACGCTATTGGTATAAATGGTTGGAGAATTATTCCAAGTATCCTAAAACATTCTACTAAAATTGACAAATCCTTTCCTGCTTTGTCTGGATCATTTTTAAAACTTTTCCAAGGTTCACTTTCATCTACAAATTTATTCAATTCATCAACATAAAGAAAAATTTCTTCAAGACATCTGCTAATTTGATAATTTCGCATAATTTCATCAATTTTATTAATTAAGCCATAACCCCTAGTAATTGGAATTGTTTTTTTAGAAATTTCTTTAATCGAATTTGGGACAGTATTATTAAAATTTTTGTTTAAAAACTTTGTTACCCTTTGAATTAGATTTCCTAAATTGTTAGAAAGATCTGAATTTATTCTACTTATAAATGCTTTTTCTGAAAAATCACCATCATTACCAAGTGGAACTTCTCTTAATAAAAAATATCGTAATTGATCTAAACCAAATTTATTTATCATTTCATTGGGATCAATAGTATTACCAAGTGATTTTGAAATTTTTTTCCCCTCATTAGTCCACCATCCATGAGCATAAATTGTTTTAGGTAATGGATGATTTATTGCCATTAACATTGCTGGCCAGTAAACAGCATGAAACTTTAGAATATCTTTGCCAATGATATGAACACAATTTTTCCAAAAAGATATTTTTTCATTTTCTATTTTTGGATAGCCAATTGAAGTTAAATAATTAGTTAAGGCATCTATCCATACATACATAATATGATTATTAGCATTTGGTATTTCTATTCCCCAGTTGAAACTTGTTCTAGAAACAGAAAGATCTTTAAGTCCGGTTTTTACAAAGCTAATCACCTCATTCATTCTAGTCTTTGGTTTAATGAAATCAGGATTAGCATCATAATATTCTAAAAGCTTAACCTGCCACTTAGATAATTTAAAAAAAAAACTTTCCTCCTCAATCCATTCTACTTTTTCTCCATCTTTTGTTTTAAATTGATTGTCAATTTTTAACAGCTCTTTTTCTTGATAAAAAGATTCATCTTTAACTGAGTACCAACCCTTATATTTACTTAAATAAATTTGATTATTTTTTACCAACTGATTCCAAAAGTGAATTGCAGACTTTTTATGCCTATTTTCAGTAGTTCTAATAAAATCAGTTATAGATACTTGGAGTTTTGTAGTAAGATTTTTAAAATTTGTTGAAACATTATCAACAAATTCTTGAGGATTTTTTTTTTTTGAAATTGCTGCTTTTTCAACTTTTAATCCGTGCTCATCCGTCCCTGTAGTGAAGAGGACATCAAAATTTTTTAATTTATAATATTTAGTTATGGCATCACAAATAAGCGTTGTATAGGCATGACCAATATGAGGAAGGTCATTTACATAGAATATTGGAGTAGTAATATATTTTTTAGTCATTTGCAGAACATAAATTTAAGTATTCTGAGAATAAATAGTGCAATTCTTTTTTTTTGTCTATGTTGATATTGCCTTCTACTAAAGTTTTAATATTATTAAATATAGTAAAATTTTTCTCTATAACTTCTGAATTATTAAAGTTTTCAACAGATTTTTTTTTTATAAAACCATAAAAACAATTAATTATAATTTGAAAATAAAGATTGTAGTTTTTTGACACTTCATTATAGAGACTTTCAAAGTTATTAACATTTAAAGACTTTTTAAGCAAGATTTCTGAGGTTAAATCCCAAATTAATTTTCCACTTTTACTATTTAGAGTTTTAAAAAAACCAGGGCTTCCATTGCAAATTTCATAAATTTCATTTGTTTTTTCTGAAGTGCATTCATAATTACAGATTTTTAAAAATTTTTTAAAATCTTCAAATTTTAAATCATTAAACTTAAGTTTTATACATCTAGAAATAATTGTTTTGGGCAATTTTTTTATATTATGGCTAATTACAATTATTACAGTATCAATTGGTGGTTCTTCTATTGTTTTTAATAAAGCATTTAGTGAATTAAAATTTAATAGTTCTGAATTATCTATTACAACGAAAGTTTTATTCAAAGATGAATTACTATTGGTTAGATTTATTTGAGATATTAAATTTCTTATTTCATCAACAAATGCTAAATTATCTTCAGAATTTATTTTAAATATGTTTTGTGAACTAATTTTTTTATCACCAAATATTGTTTGAAGAAAATTCATCAAAGATGAATATTTTCCAATTCCCTTTCTTCCATAAAATAACCATCCATGAGGAAAACAACCAGTTTTATAGGATTTAAGTAAAAAATTTAACTTTTCTTCATGTCCAAAAATTTTAGTTGATGGTGCCATTTTTCATACTGAGTAAGGAAGAGTTTTTTGGGAAACCTTTCTATTATTTAGATGATCAACAATTTTTTTATGAATTGCCTGTCTAGTATTATTACCATTTATTTTAAAAATATCAGAATTATTCTGAGAAAGCTTAAGATAGGTTTTTCTAACAACATTATGAAAATTTTTGCTTTTTAATTCAAATCTATTTTCTAAGTTCTTCCTACTTAAACTTCTTGATATACCAATCTTAGGATCTATATCTATTAGTATCGTAATATCTGGAAAAATATTATCAGCAAAATTTTTATGCAAAAATTTTAATTTTCTTTCTTCTAGATTATTAGCAATTATTTGATAACTATATGTCGAATAAAAGAATCTATCACATATAACTATTTTTTTTTTTTTCAGATTCGGCATTATAATTTGTTTTAAGTGCTCGTGTCTTGCGGCATAAATCAATAATAATTCAGTCTCAGGAAAGAGTTTTTGATTTTTTTCTTTTACCAGTAAGTTTCTAATTTTTTCAGAAATCTTAGTACCACCTGGCTCTCTAGTTAATATATGGTTTTCACCAATTTTTTTTAATGATTTTGATAAAAGTTTTATTTGCGTTGATTTTCCACATCCTTCCCCACCTTCAAAAGTTACAAATTTTTCCACCATTTATTTTGCGAATGAAGTATCACCTAACAAAAGATACTTAAGGTTCTCTGCAACCTTCCCAAAGAAATTAAGTTTTTTTATTTCTTCTCTCGAGTATAAATTAAACTTTTTAAGAATTTCATTTTCTTTTTTAATGATGAATTCTCCGACAATCTGATCTTTTTTTATTGGAGCTAAAAGTGGAGAATGATATTTAATGAAAAGTTTATTTTTTTTCTTAATTTTTTTTGGTACAGTTATACTGATTTTTTCTTGACTATACATTTCTAATAGTTTTTTTGTACCTCCCCAAACTGGAGTTTTTTTGATCATTTCATTTTTGTCAGCAATATTTATATTTTTGAATTGATTAAATCCTAATTTAATTAATTTTTCTGACTCTTTTTTTCTAGAAATATTAGTTTTTAAACCGTTAAGAATTAAAATTAGCCTTCGATCATTCTTTTTAACAGATGATACTAATCCATATCCTCCTAATGAAGTATGTCCAGTTTTAAGGCCATCAGCATATGAATTAGAAAAAAGTAATGGATTACGGTTGAGTTGTTTGATTTTGTTGTATACAAACTCCTTTTCAGCATAGTAGTGATAAAATTCAGGGTAATCTTTTATTGTTCTCAAACTTAAAGTTAGAAGATCCCTAGATGTCATTAAGTGTTCTGGATCAGGCCAACCAGTAGAATTCTTGAAGTGAGAGTTATTTAATCCAATCTCTTTGGCAAGACTATTTAACTCTTCAACAAACATCTCTTCACTACCTGAAACTCCTTCAGCAATAACTATGCAGGCGTCATTGCCTGACTGCACAATTATACCCCTAATCAAATCTTCAACTTTAACTTTGGAGTATAAGTTTAAAAACATTCTTGAACCACCTTTTTTCCAAGCTTTTTTACTAACTTCAAATTCATCTTCTAAACTAAACTCACCTTCATCAATTTTTTTAAACAGGAGGTATAGAGTCATTATTTTACTCATAGAACTTGGTGACATTAATTCATCAGCATTTTTTTCAAATATGATTGTGTTGGTTTCAACATCAAATAATAAAAGTTGTTTTGCTTTTGTTTCAATCGATTCAGCAATAGAAAATTTAAATAATATAAGGATTAAAAGAATTGTTTTTTTCATATTCATTTCATAATTAAACTAATTGTTGAAAATCCAAGTTCACCTAATTTTTTTTTAATACTATTTGCTATATTAATATTTTCTATAGGACCTATCCTTACTTTGTACATATATTTTTCATTTTCAAGGTCTCTTTTTATATAGGCCTCAAAGTTAGAAAGTTTTTTAATTAATGAATCAGCATTTCTTCTATCCATAAATGCTCCAACCTGAATCTCTATATTTGCACCTCCAAAAGACTTATCATTAGAATAAAAAATTTGTTTATTTTTTACTTGATCTTCTTCTGATTTGTGACCATTTCGACTTGGATAATAAATTTCTTTATTTTTTGGTAATTTTTTTATAGGAATATCAAGATTTTCAGAAAAATTTATTTCTTTCTCTTGCAATTCTTTTTTAGAAGTTTCTCTCTCTGCATCTTCAGGAAAATCTATTTCAATAGGCGAATATGTTTTTTTTTTAGTTAAATTTTGATCATTATTAATCGAAAACTCATCTTTCAACTTTTCTTTTTTAACTTCTGCCACTCTTGCGGTTTCAGCCTTTGAAGAAACATTTTCATCTTTTAGATTATTTTGATAACTTAATGCAACTTCTCTGGATTCATCTTCTAAAATTTGAACTCTAACTCTTGCCACTCCATTCTTAAAAAAACCTAATTCTTCAGCTGCTTTCTTTGACAAATCAATTATTCTTCCTCTTACAAAGGGACCTCTATCATTTAGTCTTACATTATCAAGTGAAATACCATTATCAAGATTAGTTATTTTGATAATTGATGGCATAGGCAAAGTTTTGTGAGCAGCTGAAATTTTATTTTGATCAAAAATTTCACCATTGGCAGTTTTTTTTCCATGAAAATCTGGTCCGTACCAAGATGCAAGACCTATTTCATCATATTCATAATTTAAAGCTGGGTAATACCATTTACCATTAATTTTATATGGATCACCAATCTTGTAGGTTGGTTTATCAGTCCAGGAACTACCAAGTCTTTTTGCAGAATTAATTACAAAGGATGTTTCAGCACATCCATGTAAATATATTGTCAAAATTACTAAGAGAGTAAATTTAATATACATTTTAAAAAATAACTTCATCAGATAACAAAAAAACTGTCAATGCAAAATAATTTGATCTGTTCCATTTTAAAATTACATCAAAATTTTTAGTTACTAAAAAGTATTGATTATCAACTGAATCCGGAATAACTAAGCGCAATTGATCATTATCATTGTACTTTTTTTTAAAGTTTATACCATTTTTCTCCCAGTATGTTTTACTTTTATATATTTTTTTTTCAGACAAGTTTCTAAATTCTCGACCTATACTAATATTTACTTTTTCTCCCCAAATTAATTTATTATCCCAGCCTTCAGAATGTAAATAATTAGCTCCAGATGCTAGCGCATCCGGTTGAGAAAAAAGGTCAATTTTATTATCTCTATCAAAATCTACAGCATATTTGATAAATGTACTTGGCATAAATTGTGTTTGTCCAAATGCCCCAGCCCATGAACCTTGAAAGCTTTTCTTGTCAACGTGGTTATTTTCTAAAATAATTAATGCATTTTGAAGTTCCTTTACAAAAAAATCCCTTCTTCTTCCGTCATAAGCTAAAGAAGCTAAAGATCTCAATATGTCAAACTTTCCTGTATGTTTGCCAAAGGAACTTTCAATCCCCCATAGTGATAGTAATATTTTAGAGTCTACTTTATACTTTAGTTTAATTTTATCTAATAAGTCTCTGTATTTATTAGATTTTTTATTAATTT
>CAYYMX010000037.1:0-8796 GCA_964473045.1 uncultured Alphaproteobacteria bacterium
GAAAAAAAATGAATCAAGAAAAAATTAAAAATTTTAAAAAAGCTGCGTTCTTAGATAGAGATGGAGTAATAAATAAAGATATCGGATACTTATACAAACCGGAAGAGTTTATTTGGATTGATGGGGCTATTGAAGCTATAAATTATTTAAAAAAAAAAGAATTCATGGTAATTGTTATTACAAATCAATCAGGAGTAGGACGTGGATTCTATAAGATAGAAGATGTAATTAATTTGCACAAATGGATCAATCGTGAATTAAAAAAGTTTAATACAAATATAGATGATTTTTTTTTTTCCGCTGATCTGCCTTCATTCTCCAAAAATTCTAGAAGAAAACCCTCTCCAAAAATGATTGATGAAGCCATTTCAAAATATGCACTAAATAGATCAGAATGTTTTATGGTTGGTGACAAAAAAACTGATTTAGAAACTGCTAAGAATGCTAAAATAAAAGGTTTTTTGTTTGATGGTGAAAATTTATTGAATAAGATAATGAATATTTCAAAACAACTAAACTTGTAATCAAAAAAAATCCATAAAATAATACAACTGAAAATTCTCAAAAAGTTTTTAGCAAAATTTAACTAATTAATAAGAAAAATAAAATCTTACTTTCTAAAAATTTAAGATTTCAATAGTGGACTACTTTATCTTAAATAAACATTCTATAATTCTTATTCATAGTGAATTACAAACAGAGTATATTTTTTCTATACTGGTCTCATAAAAAGCGATGTTTACTAAAAAAATACTGGGTTTATGAAGTTTCCATCTAAAAACCTATAATCTAAATAGTGGACTACTATTGACTTTACTTTAAATATATTTATATACTTAACCAATGGGAAAATTTGCATATAAAGAAGTTTTACAAGTGAAAGGTTATCCATCTTCTCTAAAGCTAATAAAACATAGTAAATCTAGATTTTATTGGGTTCACTTTTCAACTTATATTGCCTCTAAAGGAACTATTAAAATTAGGAAATCAACTAAAACTGAAAATCAAAGTGATGCAATAAAGTTCGCAAGAGATTTCTATGAAGAATTAATAGTTAGAAAAAGAATGGGTGATTTTCCAGTTGATAATACTTTTGCAAAATATGCTTCAAAATTAACAAAGATACAGGAAAATAGAGTTAAAGACACAACTTATTCATCTGATCAATTCAATAATGATAATTACAAGTTGAAGAATGATTTACTCCCCTACTTTGCTAACACTGATATTTCAGAAATTAATCATTCAATGATTTCTAGTTTTTTGCATGTTTTAACTGATAAGGGGTTAGGATTAAGTTCACAAAGAAAATACCTTACTCTAATTAAAAAAGTTTTAAATCTTGCATTTGAAGATAATATAATTGATTCACTTCCAAAATTACCAGATGGAAAGAGATTAGAGATAAAAAAAAAGAAAAATTTTGTACCCTACCCTAAAGGCAGAAATATAGATCAAAAAGCAATTGATGAAATTAAAAACCTAATTAAAGAACTCCCTTTAAGAAGAGATCTACTTATTGAGTATTTACATCTAATTCAAGATAATTTTAGATGCATTAAAAAAAAATATTTAGCTGCACTATCTGACATAATGAAAATTCCATTTGCAGAAACTTTTGAAGTAGCCTCATTTTATGCACATTTTGATGTAATTGAGGATGATGATATTGAACCTCCTGATATAACCATTAGAGTTTGTGATAGTCTTACGTGTGAATTAAAAGGTTCAGAAAATTTAATCCAGAAATTAAAAAATAAATATAATTCAGATGAAGTAAGAGTCCTTAGGGCACCATGTATGGGACTATGTGATCATGCACCGGCATGTGAAGTTGGACACAACCACATAAAAAAATGCACAACAAGCAATATTGATAATGCAGTAAAAAATAAATCAACCCATCCCAAAATAATCAATGGAATTACTTTGGACGAATATCTTAAAAATGGAGGATACAAGATCTTAAAGAGATGCTATCAAGGAAAGCTAAGTGTAGATGAGATTGTTGATGAACTTCATGAGTCTGGATTAAAAGGTATGGGTGGAGCTGGTTTTCCTGCTGGACAAAAATGGAAATTTGTTAGAATGGAAAACTCACCAAGATTTATGACCATAAATGGTGACGAAGGAGAACCTGGAACTTTTAAAGACAAACTTTATTTAGAAAAGGATCTTCATAGATTTTTTGAAGGAATGTTGATAGCTGCATGGGCCGTTGAAGCAAAAGATATCTACATTTATCTAAGAGATGAGTACCCAGGAATTAGAGAAAAAATGTTGCGTGAGATCATACAGTTAGAAAAAAAAAAAATTATTGATGCCTCAACAAACATTCATCTTCGAAGAGGTGCAGGTGCATATATTTGTGGAGAAGAATCTGCTATGATTGAATCAATCGAAGGTAAAAGAGGGCTTCCAAGACACAAACCTCCATTTGTTTCTAAAGTTGGATTGTTTGGAAAACCAACTTTAAATCACAATGTTGAAACCGTTTTTTGGGTTAGAGAAATCATTGAAAAAGGTGCATTATGGTTTTCCTCTCAAGGTAAAAATGGAAGAAAGGGTCCTCATAGTTATTCCGTATCTGGAAGAGTAAAGAATCCTGGAGTAAAATTAGCTCCTGCTGGAATTACAATGAATGAACTTATTGATGAATATTGTGGTGGTATGGAAAATGGTCACAAGTTTTATGGTTATCTTCCAGGCGGAGCATCTGGTGGCTTATTACCTAGCTCTATGGCTGATATACCACTAGATTTTGGAACCCTTGAAGAACATGGTTGTTTCATAGGTTCAGGTGCAATTGTTGTTTTTTCAGACAAAGACAATATAACAAAAGTTGTTTTAAATCTTCTTAAGTTTTTTGAAGATGAAAGTTGTGGACAATGTACCCCATGTAGAGTTGGGACAGAAAAAGCTGTAAAACTTCTTGAAAAAAATGACTGGGACAAAATGTTGCTAAATGAATTGGTAGATATGATGGGAGATGCTTCAATATGCGGGCTTGGACAAGCTGCTGGCAATCCAATTAAATGTGCCCTTAAATACTTTGAACAAGATATAGTATAGTATGGCAAATAAAATAAAATTTTTTATTGATGACAAAACAGTAGAAGCACTAGAAGGTGAATCAATTTGGAGTGTTGCAAAAAGGCATGGCACAACACTTCCACATCTTTGCTATGCAGATAAACCTGGATATAGGGCAGATGGAAACTGTCGTGCATGTATGGTTTCTATTGAAGGAGAAAGGGTATTAGCAGCATCCTGTATTCGAATGCCCTCTGAGGGAATGAAAGTATATACTAGTGATGAGAGATCAACAAAATCACGACAAATGGTTCTTGAACTTCTAGTAACTGACCAACCAAAAAAATCTGACGCTCATGATCCCGAATCACATTTTTGGAAAATGGTAAAAAAAGTTAAAATTTCAAAAAGCAGGTTTGACAAGAAGGAACAAAAAACTATTCCAACTTCGGATAATTCTAATAAGGCAATGTCAGTAAATTTGGATGCTTGCATTCATTGCAATTTATGTGTTAGAGCTTGCAGAGAAGTTCAAGTCAATGACGTCATCGGTATGGGAATGAGAGGCCCCACATCAAAAGTAATTTTTGATTTTGATGACCCAATGGGTGACTCTACATGTGTTAGTTGTGGAGAATGTGTTCAGGCATGTCCTACAGGTGCTCTTATGGAATCAAGTATGCTTGATGATAAAGGAATTCACAAAGGAAAACCTGATAGAGAAGTTAATTCAGTTTGCCCTTATTGCGGAGTAGGTTGTCAACTAACTTACCAAATAAAAGATGAAAAAATTATTGCAGCAGTTGGAAGAGATGGTCCAGCAAACAAAAATAGATTATGTGTAAAAGGTAGATTTGGATTTGACTATATCCACAACCCTGAAAGATTAACCACCCCCCTCATTAGGAAAAAAGGTGTTAAAAAAGATCCAAAAGAAAAACTTGACCCTTTGAACCCTCTTTCACACTTTAAAGAAGCTTCATGGGATGAAGCTTTAGATTTGGCTGCAAAAAAACTCAAAACTATAATGAAAAAAAACTCCGGAAAACCTCTTGCTGGATTTGGTTGTGCAAAAGGGTCTAATGAAGAAGCATACCTTTTTCAAAAGTTGGTTAGAACGGGCTTTAACAATAATAATGTCGACCATTGTACAAGACTGTGTCACGCATCATCTGTTACTGCCTTAATGGAAGCAATTGGAACAGGTGCTGTAACTGCTCCAGTTTCAGAAGTAAAAAATGCGGATGTAGCAATAGTTATTGGAGCAAGACCTACACAAAACCACCCTGTAGCTGCTACATTTATGAAGAATGCTATCCAACAAAATGGTTTAAAACTTATAATTATGGATCCAAGAGAACAAGACCTATCACGTATAGCAACAAAACATTTAAAATTCCAACCTGGAAAAGATGTTGCCCTTTTGAATGCAATGTTAAATGTTATAATTTATGAAGGTTTAGTTGACAGACAATACATTGAAAAAAATACCGAAGGTTATCTTGATCTAAAAAAACATGTTAAGGATTTTACACCAGAAGAAATGGCACCAATTTGTGGTATACCTGAAGAAGAAATAAGAGAAACAGCCAGGCTCTTTGGCAATCCAAAATCAGCAATGATTTTCTGGGGTATGGGGATTTCTCAACATATTCATGGAACAGATAATTCAAGATGTCTAATTGCACTAGCCCTTATAACTGGAAACGTAGGAAGACCTGGAACAGGACTTCATCCTCTTAGAGGACAAAATAATGTCCAGGGAGCATCTGATGTTGGTTTAATTCCTATGGTTTTTCCAGATTATCAACCTATTTCTATTCCTGAAAATGTTAAATTTTTTGAAAATTATTGGAATACTAAACTTGATCCTAATCCTGGACTTACAGTTGTTGAAATAATGGAATCTATACACAAAAAAAGAATTCGAGGTTTGTATGTCATGGGGGAAAACCCTGCAATGTCCGATCCAAATGCTAATCATGCTAGAGAGGCTTTGGCAAGACTTGACACTTTAATTGTACAAGACATTTTCCTAACTGAAACTGCATACTTAGCAGATATTGTGCTTCCAGCTTCTGCTTTTCCAGAAAAAACTGGAACATTTACTAATACAGATCGCCGAGTCCAAATGGGTAGGAAGGCAGTCACCCCACCTGGGGAAGCCAAACAGGATTGGTGGATAATTCAAGAATTAGCAAGAAGGATTGGACTCGATTGGAATTATAATGGTCCTGATGAAATTTACGATGAACTAAGAAATTGTATGGATTCAATTAAAAATATAAGTTGGGAAAGACTAGTAAGAGAAGATGCGGTAACTTACCCTTGCGATGGAGAAGATAAACCTGGAAACGAAGTAATTTTCGGAGAAGGTTTTCCAACCAAATCAAAAAAAGGAAGACTAGTTCCTGCTAATTTGGTTTCACCAGATGAAATTCCTGATAAAAAATATCCGTTAGTATTAACTACTGGAAGATTATTAGAACATTGGCACACTGGTTCAATGACAATGAGATCAAAAATTTTAAACAATATTGAACCAGAAGCATATGTTCATATATCTAAAAATGATATGAAAAATTACAACTTTGAACAAAATGAACTTGTCACACTCAAAACTAGAAGAGGAAAAATTCAGGTTAAAGTAAGGTTTGACAAAATGATTCCAGAAGGAATGGTTTTTATGCCTTTTTGTTTTGAAAGTGCACCAGTCAATGTACTTACAAATCAGGCCTTAGATCCTGATGGAAAAATACCAGAACTTAAATACTGTGCAGCTAAAATTGAAAAAATTTCCGCCTAAAGTTTAGTCTTCTTTAGATAATTCAGCATCTGTCATATGATGTTTTTCATTAACAGGTCCGATTAGCAGATTCGCAATGAATGCAATGCCCAACAAACTAGCCATAGCAAACATTGTTGAATTATAAAGTGTTGCTGAAGGATTTATCGTACCCTCAGGCATCAATTGCATTAAATTGGAAATAGTAACAGTTTTTTGTTGAACTAATTGAGATAAGTTTTCAATTGATTCTCCGTAAAAGTCCTGAAATTTTTCTGGACTAATCTTACTTACCAGATCATTTATTGCATCTTCAACAGATTTTTGCCTAAGATGAGTTATGGCAAGAGGACCTAAAACCCCAGCTGTGGCCCATGAAGTTAATAGTCTACCATGAATCCCCCCTACAAATTTTGTTCCAAAAATATCTGCTAGATAAGCTGGTATTGTTGCAAAACCACCACCATACATCGTAAAGATTATCATCGAAGCCGCATAAAACATTATAAGATAAACCACTATAGGATTTACACTAACTGCCTTAGCTGAATAGGGTATGGAAAGATAAAGAAGAATTCCCAATGAAAAAAAGATAAAATAAGTAGTTTTTCTCCCTATAAAATCTGACATTGATGCCCAGAAGATTCTTCCAAGCATATTAAAAACACTAATCATTAACACATAAGTGCCAGCAAAACTTGCTGTAACAATTGCAGGAAGACTAGGTGTAAAGATTTCAATCATCATTGTTTTGGCTACTCCAATAACTCCAATACCAGCCGTAACATTAAAGCATAGTACAATCCACAAAAAATAAAATTGTGGGGTCTTCAATGCTTCATCAATATGAACATGATTCTTTGTAATTAGTCTTGTTTTTTCGCTATCTTTTGGAGGTATCCAATCTTTAGGCAACCAACCCTTAGCAGGTACCCGGTAAGAAAATGCTGCGACCATCATAACCAAAAAATAAACTACACCAAGAAAAAGAAAAGTTTGTGATGCACCACTTGAACCGGTACCAACAATATAAACCCCAGGGTCTCCTGGAACTATCATTTTAGCAATGTCATTAGCTCCAACAACAACAACTTCTGTTAAATTACCTGAAATTTCAACAAACCTTCTTCCTCCCTCTGTAACTAAATCAACTGCATCTAAACTACCGAGATATTCAGGCATTTTATAAAATTTTTCTAGTAGCCTATCAATTGATAGTTTAGCAATCATAGCACCTCCACCAAACCCCATAATAGCCATGCCAGTTGCCATTCCTCTTCTATCTGGAAACCATCTTATTAAAGTTGACACTGGTGAAACATAACCTAATCCCAAACCTACACCCCCGACAACTCCATATCCAAGATAAAGAAGATACAAACCTAATTGAAAGACAATTGGCTCTTCACTGATCATTGGTATAGACATAGAAATTTGAATTCCTAATTCTTGAAGATAAATTCCAAGTGATCCAATTAAAAAGCCACCACCCCAACAACATGCCGAAACAAAACCCACCATTCTTGGACCAACTTTCTCTAACCACTTTCCAGCATATGCAGCTGATAATCCAAGAAAAACAATAGCGACAGAAAAAATCCACACAACCTGACTTAGATTCCAATCATCTCCTGACGAAGTAACAACTCCAAGAATTTTGACAAGTGCAGGGTTAA
The DNA here is from genome assembly GCA_964473045.1 of uncultured Alphaproteobacteria bacterium. Classification (GTDB taxonomy): domain Bacteria; phylum Pseudomonadota; class Alphaproteobacteria; order Methylaequorales; family Methylaequoraceae; genus CAYYMX01. The sequence goes on from CAYYMX010000037.1 coordinate 7,495, forward strand.
ACATACTCCATGCATAAACCGATCCAATACATAGATGTATAGCTATAGAAGCAGGTGGAACAAACCATCTATTAAATCCAGGTTTTGCAACTATATGCCTTTTATGCAATTTATCAAAAAAACTCATTTTAATTCCACCCTATTCTTTGCAAATATTTCTTCTGCTTCTTTTAAATCATTTATATCATTTACATTAAAGAAAGGATCATAACCAATAAGTGGGAAATTTACTACCTTAGTTTCAAATTTTTTTGTAAATTCTTCAATTTTTCTAGTTCCATTTCTTAATGCACTTTCTAATTCTGTCTCTAAATTCAATTTCCAGAGAGAAAAAACATGATGCAACCTAAGATTGCTTTTTGCAATTACAATATCACAACCTTTACTATTTGCTAAAAAATCTCCAACCAATGTTTTTGGAAAAAAAGGAGAATCAACTGGAAAACTTACTAACCAATTATAATTTTTTCCTAATGTTTTTGCCCATTTCATTCCAGTCAATATTCCAACAAGCGGTCCAAGGTTTTTAGGAAAAAAATCATTAACTATTTCATATTCTTTTTCTAGCATTGAATCAATTACTTGGTTTGAATTAATAGCTAAAAAATCAACTTGTTTGATTGCTCTATCAACAACCATTTCTATTAGTGACTTCCTAGCAATCTTTTTTAAAGATTTATTAGAACCCATTCTTCGTGAAAGACCTCCAGCTAGAACAATGCCGACAGCCCTATTATTCAAATCCTTCAATTCTTTTTTCTCCGGAAAGAACAAAAAATTTTTTTCCTTTTGCTCTTCCAATAAGTGTTAAATTTGCCTTTCTTGCCAACTCGACACCCCATGCTGTAAAGCCAGATCTCGAAATAACTACAGGAATTCTCATCTGAACTGACTTGATAACCATTTCACTTGTAAGTCTTCCGGTAGTATAAAAAATCTTGTTATTAGGACTGATCTTTTCTATCATCATATACCCAGCAATCTTATCAATCGCATTATGACGACCAACATCCTCCATAAAAATAAATGGGGAATTTTTCTTGCATAAAACACATCCATGAATCGCCCCTGCCTTCAAATATAGACTTGGTGTGAGATTTATTTTTTTTGACAGATCATAAATCCATGAAACTTTTATTTTAGAATTAATCTTTAGTTTTATTTTATCAAAACTTTCTAACATATCTCCAAACGCAGTGCCTTGAGCACATCCAGAAGTAATAATTTTTTTTTTTTATTTCTTCAGATAATTTTTTTAAAATTTTTTTGGTAAAAATTATTGTGCGGTTTTGTGGTAATAAT